>WQVZ01000050.1 GCA_009785595.1 Defluviitaleaceae bacterium
GTGTAAGGGCTGAAGCTGGAAGGTTAAAGCTAAAACCGAGGCCGTAAGGTGGAGGTTGGGGCTGAAGCTGGAAGGCGGAGGCTGGTGTTCTCGTGTTCGGTTTTGAGGGGGAAGGGGGATTGGCATTTTGCGAAGTGGTGTGACATTTGTGGATTTTTCGCTTGTTCTCGCTATGTTAGTTGTGCCTTTTGGGTTATTGCTATGGCCAGTTCACGTTGTTTTTCGTATTCGCGCTGTGGTGTCAACTTGGGTATTCCTCGAATGTGGAGAAGCGCATCTAAAGGAACTGAGAACGAGGTGGATATTCGCTACAGTCACCGGGGCAATTGGTTTCTCAATTGGAATGATTGCTTTGGTTGCGTGGATGTTGGGTATACGGTATTTTTTAGGAAACTGGTGGTGCTGGCGGCACATATATCCGGTATTGCTTCCGTTAGCTTCCATAGTAGCGATGGTAGATGTTGTGTTGGGTACTGTTGCGGCTTATAAGTTGTCAAGTGATAGTATAAAGATGAGGTTCTGCTTTAGGATATGTAATGCACTAATTATTTTTGCTCTGGCTTGTCTTGTGCTCATGTTTTGCTTGGGTCATCTGCGGCAGTCAGGGGCCATTTAGAATTATTTTCGGGGTGTAGCGTAGCTTGGCTAGCGCGCCTGATTTGGGATCAGGAGGTCGCAGGTTCAAATCCTGTCACCCCGACTACTTCCGAGTTTAGTCGGAACTTCAGCCTGGATGGCCGCCTGGCTAGGCCACATTGTGGTCGACCAGGGTGCTTAAAGGCGGCAAAGCGTACCAGTAGCTCAGCTGGATAGAGCAACGGCCTTCTAAGCCGTGGGTCTGGGGTTCGAATCCCTACTGGTACATTAATTATGAGGTAGGATTTGTGCAAACGAAATCCTGCACAAGAACCTCATATCTGTGGTGGATATAGCTCAGTTGGTTAGAGCGCCAGATTGTGGCTCTGGAGGCCGCCGGTTCGAATCCGGTTATTCACCCTTTGTGGAGGCTAGAAGTTACTGACTTCTGGCTTCTTATATGGGTCACTAGCTCAGCTGGCAGAGCATCAGACTTTTAATCTGGTTGTCCGGGGTTCGAGCCCCCGGTGACTCATGAAAATGTGGACCCTCCTAGATGGAGGGTTTTTTGTTGTTGAAAATTGTGCTCACTGGCATCCTAAATAAAAACCCCGATTTTCGGTTAGGCTAAGATATACTCATGCCCATCCAAAGCAGTAACAAAACTTATATTTTTGTACATTTGCCACGTCAGCGCCTCCTTGTGCGCACGCAGGACACGGCGTCAACGCTTTCTTGCGTCTGTACAAAAATATTGCGTTTCTGTGTTACTATTTTGAAAGGATATGAGTATAGTATCGAAAAGAAAGGGATGCTTTGTGTGAAATTGTTGATGGCGGGTGTGTTGTGTGGGATTTTTAACGGGCTTTTGGGGTCAGGCGGCGGGGTGGTGGCCGTGTTATCTTTGCGAAGATTTTTTGATGTAGAGACCCATAAATCTCATGCGACGGCGGTTGCCATAATGCTGCCGATGACGGTGGTTTCGGCCATAATATATTTGGGAATATATGATACGGATGTTATGACGGCGGTGTGGATAACGATGGGCGGCGTTGTTGGCGGCGTTGTGGGGGCGAGGTTGCTTGGGAGAATTTCTGCTAAATGGCTGCACAAAATTTTTGGGGCGGTGATGATTTTTGCCGCTGTGAGGATGGTGTTATGAACGCATTGATGTTGATTTTGCTGGGGTTTTTGGCGGGAACGGTGAGTGGTATGGGTATTGGCGGGGGTGCTATATTGATACCGGCGTTGACCATGTTTTTTGGCCAAAGCCAACATGCGGCGCAGAATATAAATTTGATATATTTTATACCTACGGCGGCTTTTGCCATTTATGCCCACGGGAAGAGCGGGCGGATAGAGAGGCGGTTGCTGCCAAAGATGATAATTGGCGGGATTGTTGGGGCTGTGCTGGGGTCTGTTGTGGCGTTGAATATGCAAGCGGATGTGTTAAAGTATGTTTTTGCGGGGTTTTTACTGGTGATGGGGGTTGTGGAGATTAGGAAGAAAGAGGAGAAGACGTAGGGGGGGGTTCGAAATTGCGCGTAATGAGTGCTAAGCTTGCTAATGCGCATCATTTTTATAAATAGAAATGTCGTGAATTATATGTACCACCCATTGCCTTTTACGACAAAATGTGATATTATTAACATTCAAAAAACATTAGGAGTGATAAAACATGAGTAGTTTGAGAAAATACTCGGCGGAAATGATAGGAACATTTGTCTTGACGTTTATGGGTTGTGGTGCGGCCGTGTTTCTTGGTGCAGATACGGCTGGCGGACATTTGGCAGTAGCTTTGGCTTTTGGTCTTGCTATTGTTGCTATGGCCTATGTGATTGGGGGTATTTCGGGCTGCCACATAAACCCGGCGGTATCTTTGGCGATGTTTTTGAAGAAAAAGCTTTCGGCCAAGGATTTTGTGTGTTATGTGGTTGCGCAAATTGTTGGTGCGATAATTGCCGCAGCCTTGCTTAGTATGTTTGTGGGCTTTGGTATTGAAGATATGACAGGTGCGCTTGGATCAAACGGCATTGCGGGCGCAGGGGGCATTGCTGGTGCGCTTACAATTGAGATTATACTAACATTTATCTTTATCTTCACCATACTGGGTGTTACAGCTCACGAAAGAACATCAAATGTGGCGGGTATTGTAATTGGTCTTACACTTGTATTTGTGCATATTGTGGGCATACCCCTTACAGGTACGTCTGTTAACCCGGCCAGAAGCCTGGGGCCGGCTATTTTTGCCTATGGCGGCTCTCTTTCTGATGTATGGGTATTTATACTGGCGCCGCTTGTTGGCGCTGCTCTTGCGGTTGCTGCTTATAGGGTTCTTGTTAAAACGGAATAGGTTAAAATGGGAGAACGGAGTGAGCATATGGACGATTTGCGTGTGGAAAGCTACGATGCGGAAAAAGTTGTGGCCCAAAAACAGTCGATATTAAAACGTGCTACCATGGCAGGTGGTGCGGTTGTGTTGACGCTTGGATTATTTAGCTTGTCAGGCTGTGTTGATGACAGAGAGCGCGGCGAAGAGCAAACTACTCATATTGAAGAACGTGAAGAACAGTTTCCTTATGTGGTAGGTGGTTCGGGTTCGTGGTTTATTAGTATTTTGGAGAGAGCGTAGATTATGGACATAAACAATTTGGTTTTACATTTGACAGAGCAGTGTAATCTGCGGTGCAAGTATTGCTTTATGACGCACGGCGAAGAACGCATGTCGGTAGAAGTGGCCGAGGCAGCTGTGGATTATTTGTTGCAAGAATGCGGCGAATATGCCAGAGTAACATTTTTCGGTGGCGAGCCTTTGTTGGAGTTTGATCTGATACAACGCATTACGGATTACATACACAGTAAATCGGATCGTCCGGTTATGTTGGATATTGTAACCAACGGGACATTGTTAACGGAGGAGTTTTTTGAGTATGCCGATAAAAACGGCATAATGATAAGCATATCTTATGACGGCCTGTTAAACGACACCAACAGAGTTAACGAGGACATGAAGTCTGTTTTGGACGTAGCTCGATACAAAGACGCTATTGGCAAATATGGCATAACCTCTGCCAGTGTTGTAGATGTAAACAATGTTGACATATGGCATGACAATGTATTGCATCTAAGGGATTTAGGCTTTAAATCCATGGACTTTTTTATCAACTATTCATCACCTTGGAAAGCCGAGCATGTTAAAATTATGCGTAGGGAATTTTTTAAGATTGCGGATACATATGTAAAATGGATTAAAGGTAACGACAAAGTACGCATAGCCAAAATAGACGACATGGTTAGGGCGTATTCCGGTAAGTTTGGATTGAGCAAAACACGAGTGAGACGTGATTTGGTGTATTCGGTAGCTGTAAACGGCGATGTTTATCCATATGCATCAGCTGTGGGCAACAAGAGCCTGCACTTAGGCAATGTTGTTACGGGCATGAATCAAGAGCTATTAAACAAGATTAATACATTAGGATTTGTTAAAGGCTGCGAGAAGTGCCCTATCAACGATGCGTGCGTGGCGGCTAAAGGCAATATTATAACTGATGCAATAGAACCACACGCATTCCCTATAGCGTGTAATGGGTATAAGATTGCATTTGATGCGGCAAATTATGTGTTGAATGAGTTATTGTAGGCTGTTTGGGTTTTTTGTGCCTTCAAATAGCTTTTTGAAGTATGGTGAAGTAAATGGGAGGTTTGTTGGGTATAGAGCACAAATAAATGCACCAGAGGGGAGCGATGCCCCTCTGGTGCAGCCTTTTGGTTTCTTGCTACGATGCATTATTGATTTTTGAATTTTTCGGATGGGCGGTATTGGAAAATGGGTTTTGATATGGTATAATGGGATAAATCTTGATGGAATGGGGGATGATGCGTGAAGGATGTGTTTAAAGAGCAGCTGGTGAGACGTGCGCCCGGCATGAAAATGGCGGTGATGAAGGCCGGCATTGTTGGGGCGGCGGTTTTTTTGATGTTGCTTGTGCTGATGTTTGAGATTCTTACCATTTTGTTGCCTATTTTGTGGGCGGCCACTATTTTTGGGGCATACATTGCTTTTAAGCGGCTACATGTGGAATATGAGTATGTGTTGACCAATAGCGAGTTTGATATTGATATTATAATTGGGAAGTCCCGGCGGCGGCGGATTTTTAACGGCAGCGTGCGGGATTTTGCGGCATTTAGACCCGTTGGGTCTGCGGAGATGGAAAGTGCTTTTGGTACGGCCGTGGCTAAGATGGATGTTACATCGGGGCGGGGTCTTGGTGGATATGAATTTTTGGCAAATTACAAGGGCAAGAAAATGCGCATTGTTTTTGAGCCCAATGAGGATATTGTGGAGGCGGTTTTGCCCCTTTTGAAACGCGGGGTGTATCCGGCAGGTATGGGCAAATAATTATGATTATTTATGAAAGGGTGATATCATATGGATAAGATTCGTGAGGGATTGTCTTTTGATGATGTGTTGTTGGTGCCGGGGGCATCTAGTGTGCTGCCTAATGCGGTGGGGTTGGATACATATTTGACCCGGGAGATTACACTTAAAACACCGCTGGTTAGCGCGTGTATGGACACGGTGACGGAAAGCCGCATGGCTATTAGTTTGGCGCGGCACGGGGGCATTGGGATTGTTCATAAAAACATGAGCATTGAGGCCCAGGCTGATGAGGTTGACAAGGTTAAGCGCAGTGAGCATGGGGTTATTAGCGACCCATTTTCTTTGTCTCCTAACCATTATGTGTATGAGGCAGACCAATTGATGGCGAAGTATCGTATTAGTGGCGTGCCGGTTGCGGAACACGGCAAGCTTGTGGGGATTATTACAAACAGGGACATACGGTTTGAAACCAACCACAACAAAAAGATTTATGAGGTGATGACCAAGGAAGACCGGCTGATAACCGCCAGAGAAGGAACGACCCTGGAGGAAGCCAAGGAGGTTATGACCCGGCATAAAATTGAAAAATTACTGATTGTTGATGATAAATTTGAACTAAAAGGCCTTATCACCATTAAGGATATTGAAAAGGCCGTGAGGTTTCCGGACTCTGCCAAGGATGCTTATGGACGCTTGATTGTAGGAGCCGCTGTGGGGGCCAACAACGAGGCAATGGATAGGGTTGCGGCCCTGGTGGCGCGGAAGGTGGACGTGGTGGTTATTGACACCGCCCATGGCCATCATATTAATGTTATTGAAAAAGTGCGGGAAGTTAAGGCTGCATATCCTGATTTGCAGATAATTGCAGGCAATGTGGCCACGGCGGCGGGTGTACGGGCGCTGATAGAAGCCGGCGCGGATGGCGTGAAAGTAGGCATTGGGCCGGGGTCTATATGTACCACGCGGGTTATTGCGGGTATTGGTGTGCCGCAAATCACTGCGGTGCTTGATTGCGCTGCCGAGGCTGCAAAGCACGGCGTACCCATTATTGCCGATGGGGGTATTAAGTTTTCTGGGGATATTACCAAGGCCTTGGCGGCTGGAGCGAGTGCGGTGATGATTGGTAGCTTGTTTGCGGGTTGTGAAGAAAGTCCGGGAGAGAACCAATTGTTTCAAGGACGTAAATATAAGGTGTATCGTGGTATGGGCAGCATAAGTGCCATGGAAAAAGGCAGCAAGGATAGGTATTTTCAGAATGACAGCGCGAAATTTGTGCCGGAAGGTGTTGAGGGCCGCGTGGCCTTTAAGGGGCCGGTGGGTGATACCATTTATCAGCTTATTGGCGGCTTGCGCAGTGGTATGGGATATTGTGGGGCGACCGATATTGTGAGTTTGCAAAAAAATAGCCAATTTATGAAAATAACGGCGGCGGGGTTGAGGGAAAGCCACCCCCATGACATACAGATTACCAAAGAGGCACCTAATTACAGCGTGTCTAGGGATTAGAGACGGGTGTTGTTTCTGTACTATATTTTGGAAGGAGACAGATGCTTGGATAGTTCATCACTGCGGTTAGATGGTAAGAGAATTCTAATTACCGGTGTCAGTCGCCCTTTGGGCATTGGAGCAACGCTTGCCAAAAGATTTGTGGAAGCGGGTGCAGTTGTTGCTGTTCATGGATTTTCGGGTTACGATATGACGGTTGGGTGCAACAATTCTGCCGCATCAAATGGAACGGAAAATGTGGCTAAGCAGTTGGCAGACAGCGGGTTGAATGTAGTGATAATTACGCCGTCGGACTTTGCAGAAAAAGGCACGGCGACAAAGGCGGTTGAAGAAGCTGTGCAGAAATTAGGCGGACTTGACGGCATGGTTTTGAATCATTGTTATGGGACGATCTTAGAAATAGGTGAGTGGACGGAAGAAAATTTGGATCCGCACTTTTCTGTTAATATCCGTGCCTGTATGTTAATGATTCAGGCGTTTGTTAAACAAGCCGATATAACCAAAGAAAATGCGATAACGTTGTTTACCAGCGGACAAGCAAATGGCCCCATGACGAATGAAATGCCTTATTGTGCGGCAAAAGAAGCGGTTAGTAATCTTTGTCGCCAAGCAATGGCTGATTTAGGGAAAAGAAATATAAGGATTAACTGTATAAACCCTGGACCGAATGATACCGGTTATTATCCCGGCGACACTAGCCGTTGGTGTACGCCAAACGATGCCGCAGATTTGGCACTGTTTTTGCATAGTGGTTATGCGAAATGCATTACAGGACAAATAATTGCGAGCGACAAAGGGGAAGGGTTTGGCGGTAGCTTTGTGTTATGAGCATTTTGAGCGGCGGTTTATAAAGACCTGATCGTGTGGCTGCAAAGGGAGTTTGATGATATGGCTAAGCCAATTATTGCGCTGATTTATGACTTTGACAAGACCCTGTGCACCAAAAATATGCAGGAATATGAGTTTATTCCCGACAAAATGGGCATGGCGCCGGGGGATTTTTGGGCTGCGGCCGGGAAGCTTGCGGCTGATAACAAAATGGATGGTATTTTGGCATATATGTATCTGATGGTGGAGATGGCCCGTGACAAGAAAGTGCGGGTCAGCCGCCAGGATTTTGTGCGCCTTGGGGAGAATATGGAATTTTATCCCGGTGTGGGGCAGTGGTTTGGCAAGATTAACAACTTTGGTAGTTGGGCCGGGGTGGTGGTGGAGCATTACATAATATCGTCGGGCCTAAAGGAAATTATAGAGGGATGCAGTATTTTTGGGCATTTTAGCGAGGTTTTTGCCAGCGAATTTTTGTATGACGAATATGACCGACCCAGTTGGCCAAAAAATGCTGTGAATTACACCACGAAGACGCAATTTTTGTTTAGAATAAGCAAGAATGTGCTGGACTTGTCCCATGATGATGGGGTGAACGAGCATGTGCCGGAAAATGCCAGGCGGATAAGCTTTGCCAATATGATATACATAGGGGATGGTCTGACGGATGTGCCGTGTATGCGGCTGGTGAAGAAGGAGGGCGGCCATTCTATAGCTGTGTACGAGGAGCGGCGGCAGGTGGAGCATTTACTGCGGGACGAGCGTGTGAATTACATATTGCCGGCGGATTATGGGGAAGATTGGCCGCTGTATAAGCGGGTGTGTGATATAATTGGCACGAGGGCGGAGATTGAGCGGCTGAAGGGTGAGAGGATATAATATGAAAGGCGGTAAAGTGCATGGATAACCGGAATAAAGCGAAAATAAATTTTCTTATTATGATTGCGCCGATGTTGCTTCCGGTAGCTTTCTTTTTGATAATGTTTGGTGAAAGTATATCTTTTTTTCTGATTCCGTTGGTGGTATTTATGTGCATGGCTTTTAGTTTGTCTAAAAGGCTGAGCGTCAAAGATGCGATTTCGTACCCCTTTGTGCAATATCCGTTTCTGTTGCTAGTGATCTATTTGCTAAATGTGTATAGTCGCGTTGGGCTGGGGTTTATATTGATATTTCCTATGATATTTATGGTAAATACGGCTATCGGCTATGTATATTTTAGGTTTGCCAAGAATAAAAGATGGTTTACCAAAGTGTTAGTCCTGCTGGTTACGTTGCTGGTTACACTTGCTATATACAGCGAAGAAACCGGAGGGTCTATTCTTTCAAGATGGCTCTATGAGCTGATGTCATAGCCATGAAGGAACTTTACGGTCTTGTGGTAGATGCGCGGGTTGACGTCTGTTGAATCCCGGGTTAAGCCCGGGACGATGGATTAAATGGCCTTAAGGTGACGGGAGTGCCTTGTGAGGTTCTTCGTCTTTGGTTCGGAATGACAGAAAGTTCATTCGGAATTACGAAAAATTGGCTCATGATGACAAAAAGTGCATTAAGATAGGGCTCAAAGCTGGGTTGCCGGGATGGTCGCACCTACGAATGGTAATGGTGGTAGGGATCCCGGGTCAAGGGTCAAGCCCGGGATGACGAATAAGTTGAGGGCTAAAGGGCTGAATTAAGTAATTTTGCGGCTTTGCGGCGGATGCGGGAGAGGGCGTTGTCCACGGATTTTGTGGTGGCGTCTATTTTTTCGGCGATTTCGGCGTAGGAGAGGCCGGAGAGGAAGTGGGTGAGGATGGCGGATTCTAAGGGGGAGAGGGATGCGGAGAGGGTTTGGATGGCGGTTTTGGCCTCTTGGTGGAGCAGGGCCTGGGCGGGATCGGCGGCGGGATCGGTGATGTGGAGGATTTCGGGATTGTCTTGGTGGATGGAGATGTAGGTGTTGAGGGGGCTGTGTTTTTTGCGAGAGGCGTTTTTGATGGCGGTTAGGATTTGATTTTTGATGCAGGCGGCGGCGAAGGAGGCGAAGGAGGCCTCTTTTTTTGTGCTTGTGGAGCGGTATTCGCGGATAGCTTTGTAAAGGCCTATCATGCCTTCTTGGACGAGGTCTTCGTGGTCGGCACCGATGATGAAATAGGGGCGTACGGCTTTTTTGACGAAGTTTTTGTAGCGGGCAAGCAAAGCATCCTGGGCGCCGGTGTCGCCGGTGGTGGCCAGGGATGCCAGATGCTCATCTTGGAGGGCTTCGTAGCTCATGGATATGATTACCTTTCGATGGCGCAAGTACGCCGGATGATTTGGATGGGGTGAGATGTCGTTACGACAGCCACGTTGCGTTTACGCAACGTGGTATGAAGTGCAAAACGCCGCGGGGAAATCATAATTCCTTTTTAAGACGCATTTTTTCCAGCCAGTCGGCCATTTCGGGGGTGAGGTTGTCGGAGAGCTGGTTGTTTTTGATGGGGCGGGATTTGGCTATTTTGCGGCGAATTTCGGCCTCGGCGGTTTCGATTTCTTCCAGCAGGTCACGGGCGGACAGGCGATAGGCCCCTTTGGCCATGATGATGACTTGCTCTATATTATCGGAGGTAGCAACGGCGATGCGGTAAGGCTTTGCGGCGCGGGTTAGGTTTGCGATGGCACGTTCTATGTAGGCGTCGGCGGTTTCGGATTCGGCGGTGTACACCAGGGTGACGTTGCCGTAGTGGATGATATTTTCGTGGCCAAAGCGGATTTTGTGGGCATCGAAGACGATGAGGGCCTGGATGTCGCGGTAGCCCTGGTAATTGGCCACCATGTTGACCAGCTTGTCACGGGCGAGCTCCAGAGAGGTTTGGGCAAGCGCAGCAAGACTTTCCCAATCATGGATAATATTGTATCCATCGATTAGGAGGAAGTCGAATTGCCTAAAATTTGCGCCTGAGGACTTCATACATAGCCACTGCGGCCGCCACGGAGGCATTGAGGGAGGGGGTTGGGCCGAGCATTGGGATGCTGGCGAGAAAATCGCATTTTTCGCGGACAAGGCGGGAGATACCTTCGCCTTCGTTGCCGATGACAAGGGCGAGTGCGCCGGTTAGAGGGGTGTTGTATATAAGCTGGCCGGCAGCGTCGGTGCCGACTATCCAGATATTTTGCTTTTTTAGACGGTCTATGGTTTGAGAAATATTAGCAACGCGGCAGATGGGGATATGCTCCACAGCGCCGGCGGAGGCGCGCACCACGGCGGAAGTAATGCCGGCGGAGCGGCGCTTTGGGATTATGACAGCGTGGGCACCAGCGGCACTGGCAGTGCGAATGATTGCGCCGAGGTTGTGCGGGTCGTAGATTTTGTCCAGAATGATGAGGAAGGGTTGTTGGTTGGTTTGGGTGATATTGGTCAAAACTGTGTCTAAATCGGCGTATTCGTAGGCGGGAGCAAAGGCGATGACTCCCTGATGTTTGCCGTTTTCTGACATGGCGTCCAGTTTTTCCTTGGGGACGAGCATGACGGGAACGCCCAGTTCTTTTGCCTGGGCAACGATGACACGTAGACTACCTTCGATTTCGCCTTTTTTTACTAGTAGGCGGTGGATGGTTTTGCCGGCGGCAAAGGCCTCTAGCACAGCGTTACGGCCTTCGAAGGTGAAGGGGGCATCTTCGTTGATGTGGTCGGTTTCGTTATTTTTCTTCATGAGAATCACTCCAACATATGTCAAAAAGTTCTAAAACACGAGCGGTTTGGTCAGAAAGATAGAGGTAGCCGAAGAGGGCCTCCAGGCCGGTGGCGTTGCGGTAATCGGCGATTGTGGCATTTTTGGCCTTTTGGCCGGGGTTGGCGTTGCGGCCGCGCTTCATTATGGCAAGCTCTTCTTCAGTAAGGTGACTCTGCAACTTATAGTAGTTGGCGGATTGGGTGGCGGCTTTTATGCGGGCACTAGCTAGTTTGTTTAAGGTATTTGTGGGGCGATTGGCCTGGGCAACCAGGCGCGAGCGTGCAAGCAGGGTGTAGACGGCATCGCCAACAAAGGCCAGGTTTAGGGGCGATAATTCTTTGGGTTGTGTGTTTTTGGTTAGTTGTTGAAATGCCATGTTGTGCCCTCTCTGGTGTCCTTGATGGTGACATTGCGGGCGGTGAGAGTGTTGCGGATTTCGTCGGCCAGTGCGAAATTTTTAGCAGCTTTGGCGGCATTGCGTTGGGCGATTAGGTTTTCGATTTCGGCGGTGTCTGTGTTGGTATTGTCAGCGTCGAGGAGAATACCTAAGATGTCGCACATAAA
>WQVZ01000051.1 GCA_009785595.1 Defluviitaleaceae bacterium
CTGCCGGCACCAGCCAACATATTGCGCACAAAACGCTCATGCCCAGGCACATCAACAATACCCGCTCGTTGGCCATCAGGCAGGTCAAGGTACGCAAAGCCTAATTCTATGGTAATTCCCCGCTTTTTTTCCTCAACCAGACGGTCTGTTTCCATGCCCGTCAAGGCTTTTATCAACAGGGTTTTGCCGTGGTCCACATGGCCGGCGGTGCCGATGATTGCATTATTCATTGGTCGCACCTCCACGGAATATTTCGTCAAGGGTTCGGGCAATGATGGGAAAATCAGTTATATCTATGGTGCGTACATCCAATAGCAATTTATCCTTATGAATCCTACCAATTATCGGCACTTCATGCTTTCTCAAGGCTTCTTCCAAGGTGTGCAAAGGCATGACCGTCGTGGTGATTGCCACGGCCCAAGAGGGAAATTCTTCTCCAGGCAAAGAGCCGCCACCGGCTTGGCCTGATGTTTCCGCAATTTCTGTCGAAAACAGGCCGTTTTGTGGTTTAATTTTGGTCAGAAATGTCGTCGCTTTTGCATGCAATTCTTCGCTGCTAATAGTTAGCATTGATATTGTCGGCACATCAGCCGCCGCTCCGTCGATATATAATTTCAGCGTGGCCTCCAGGGCCGCCAGACTTAATTTATCCATGCGCAAAGCCCGATACAACGGGTGCTTACGTATTTGGTCGATATATTCGGCCTTGCCCACAATTATCCCGGCTTGGGGTCCACCCAGCAGTTTGTCGCCGCTAAAACAGACAATATCCGCATGTTGGGCCGCTTCCTGCACAGTTGGTTCATGTGGCGACAACTTCACCAAAGAACCGCCGCCAAGATCATAAATCAACGGAATATCCCGCGCCGCCGCAAGACTGGCAAGTTCTTCCAGCCCTACTTCCTGGGTGTAGCCCACAATACGATAGTTAGACGTGTGTACTTTCAGTAGTGCCGCTGTTGCCATGGAGCAAGCGCCGTCATAGTCAGCCAGGCGTACTTTATTGGTCGTTCCTACTTCTGCCAATATCGCGCCTCCGGCGGAAATTACATCAGGTATACGAAACGACCCGCCTATTTCCACCAATTCCCCACGAGAAACCACCACGCGACCGCCACTGCATAATGCAGTCAGCGTCAACAATACTGCCGCCGCATTGTTGTTGACGCATAATGCGGCCTGGGTTTGACATAATTCTGTAAGCTGTTGTTCCACGGCCTTCATACGGCTACCTCGCCGACCTGTAGCCAGGTCATATTCCAGGGCAGAATACCCACCGGCCGCGACCCGTACACGCTCCACAGCCACCGGTGCCAAAGGTGCCCGACCCAAATTAGTATGCAAAACAATACCGGTAGCATTAATCACCCTATGCAATGGCGACTGATTTTGGCCACCCACCACCGATTCCACAATCTCCTCAAAATGTGGAATTTCATTGATTTTTCCAGCCAACACGTCGGTTCGCAAGCCATCCAATATTTGCCGCGCCGCCCGCACTACTTCGTCAACTTTGGGTATCCCCCGCAAAATCTCATTTCTATCCATGGCTACCCTCATTCCGAAACAAATTCGGCTTCTGTCAGTATCTTTGCAGCGACTTCATGATTCTTTTGGTTAACCAAAACGATAGGCCCGGTACACCCCATGCCACTTTCGGCATATATCCCGGCCTTCCACAACACCGCCACAGCATCATCCAATTCGGTAATTTCAATGCCACTAATTTCTGCCGTCACAATTTCTTTTGGCGGTGCCGCCACAGCTTCTTGTGTCGTTGGAGCCGCTTTTTCAGCCAATTTCACCAGCACGTCCCGTAATCCGGCGGCATTCGCGGCAGCAAATTCTGTTTTGGCCACCTTACGCCAATCTCCGCGCACCAATTGGGCCGCATATTCCATGGCTCCCGCAACAACGGGTGCACCACTGGCACGCGATACTATCAGCACCAACTTATCCATTCCTTCGCCCATACCAGGTCCATAACCAAAGCCTGTGGCTTCATAGCTGCCCCCGGTATTAAAACTAGACAATAGTTTCATCAATACATTTCCCGTCAGGCTGTCGCACACCAGCACATCACACGGCGGGTTAAGCACATCATTACCCCGCATAAACACGCCGCCGTCACTGCGTTTGCTCTGTGTAAAGTTAATTTTATATCCTTTGTCTGCCAGTTCTCTCAAAGCCCGCTCCACCTGGCGCGCACCGTCAATATTCAAGATGCCTACAGTAGGATTTTCTACACCGCAGGCTTTGGCAGAAATTATGCCATATATTGCATTGCGCACCATTGCTGCTACTCGGTCGGTAGCTGACGTACCTGTTGTGGTGGCTATATATAAGATTCTACCAGTAGCAGGAGTGACAACTTTGCCCACAGTAGCAACACCAATGGGAAAAGTATAGTGCATGGCCACGCAGCCGTCAATTTCGCCATCGTTCAACTTCTGCTCCATTTCATCCATGGCCGCGGCTTCACAGCTGCCGCCGATAAAAACCGGCTGCAAACCACGTCCGGCCGCCATTTTAGCACCCTCTATCATTTCGGCCTGGCCGTGCTCACTACCCACGCCCATCAGTCCAATGCACGGCGCACCTAAACTGCCCGTTTCTAAACCTACAGCTAATTCCTCAAAAGTCTTGGCAATAATTTTCTTGATATCAGCTTCCATCTACTCACCCCCGAGACTCTTGGCAAAATCCCGCAGGGCCGTAGCTATAAGCCCCCTCACCTGTTCTTCAGAGACACTTCCGGCAGGTGACACGCCACTGTTTTTTTGCACAACAAAGCTTGCGCCGTCAAACAAATTGGTCATACGGCCCAAAAACAAGCTGCCTTTGCCGATAAACATAGCCCGCTGGATATCACCAGCCATGATGTCTTCACGACCAAAGCCCAGATACGGTACGCCGGAAGGGATATGACCCTGGGTTGGCGCAAAGCCCACCATGCCATGGCGCGTTACAAATTCATCCAGCTGTGCTCGCTCTAATTCTCCACGCTTAACCGCCAGCGCCCCTATCATTTTGAAATTTGACGCAGGTACATCCCCCGCCCCCGCCGGCTTGGTGATATCCGGATTCTGCATTTCCGGCGAAAATTTGTCGATATCTGTAATTTTTAACCCTAATTTGTCCAATGGATCCGTCACCAATGCCGTGATAACCGCCTGGGGCGAGCTACCGCTACCAACACTGTGCCAGCCCACACTTTCGGATAAAATTTCCGGGCTTGTGCCATCGTTTTCGCTGATGAGCACCGCAAAACCACCCACAACGTCTTCCAACACAGGCACGCCTTTTTTAAGGTGGTCTTTGCCGTTCATACCCAACTTGGCAGTGCTTCCGCCGGCCGTTACCACCACATTTTTATAAGTACCAGATTTTACCATAGCCGCCGCCGTAATTATGGCATGGACAGGTGCCGCACAAAACGCCCGCAGATCGCTGCCAGTAGCCCCGGTAAAGCCCGCAATTTCGGCACTGGCCTTGGCCATATTACCGCCACCCCGCTGGTTCATGTCGCCCACGGCTTCCTCAGAGCAATCTATAACCATATCAATATCGGCCCGGTTAATGCCGCTGTTTTTCACCAAATTAAGCAGAGAAATCACGCTGGTGGCCTTGGATACAAGGTTTTCCAAAATTACGTGGGCACTAAGATTTTCGTCAATGCTATGGGCTTTCTTCACGCAACCCACCAGCTTGCCGTCCTGATACAACCCTTCAGCACCATCGGCCATAGCAGCTTCAATAACGGCAGTTTCCACGCCTGCTTTTGCTCTGGCCAATAGTTCAACCAACATAGGATGCTTTGCGGCTTCTTCCGCAGCTTTTGCGGCATAATCCGTCTCCAACAACACCAAATCAAAGCTGTCGCAAATCTGCAACAATAAATATAATTCTTGCTGCGGCATAATTTCGCCGAATTTACCAAAACGACTGGCTTGCGGTAAGCCATTTTCATACCAGGGCATGGGAATTTCCGCCAGCTGGGCCGGGGTCATGCCACCGATATATGTTTGATTGGGTGCGTAATTCACCACGTCCTCAAAGGGCCGCAGACCACCCGTTATGGCCTTTAAATAATCAGATTCAGGGTTAACAATGCGTTCGGTTGTTTGTGTGCTCCCCGCATGTACCACCAAATCCGGAGCGTGAGTAAGGGTATACGCCACCGATTTTATAACAGCATTCATCAAATTCATTCCTTTCAGCAATGTATAAAAAGCAGGGCGGAGCCAATATTAAATGGTCCGCCCGTGCAACACGTAGTTAAAACTTGGTAAACTGGCTGCGGATAGACTGCATTTCTGTGGCGATTTCGCCTAAATCCAGCACCATTTCCATCATACCAACCTGTTCTTCGTACACGTCGGCATCAACCAAGCCTTTAATTTCTTCTTCGCAAATGTGATATACTTTGAGTCCCAACGAGACCCCTGTCAACGGACCTGCAAAAGTGGGATCACCGGCGGTGACAGTTTCGGCAGCTATACCGGAGGCTTCGCCCTCGGCCGCACCCAGAATAACAACTACGTTTTCCGGGCCATATTGCTCCGCCAAATCTTTAACCCTCTTTTGATTCTCCAAGTCCATTGCGCCGGCGGCCGTTCAGACAAAGCATTCAGTTGAAGAAAAAACCACTTCGCCGCCGGCTGTTTTTACACAATCTTCGATAGCCGGGCCGGGCACACCATCTCTGTCACCAATGGCAATGACTTTCATGTTCGCCAAAATTGACATACCTACTCCTCCTTCGTGACTAATTTTAAGTATATATTATCTAAAAACTGCTAAATGTGACGCAAAACCATGGCCTCAATATTGGCCTCGGTGGCTTCTTCTTTCACCAATTCCTCTATCTTTTGACCGTTTTCGTAAACAGCAACCACCGGCAAGCCCAAAATCTTTTGGGAAATTGCCAAACGGCGGGCTTTTGTGGTGTTAAGCTTGGCAAATTTTATTTTGTCGCCGTATTTTTCGGCAGTACCCATAATAAAAGGCATAAGGGCCTCGCAAGGTATACAGCCATCGCCAAAATAATCCACAATAATCTTGCCTGGGATTTGCAGCACTTCGGCTTCAAAATTTTCTTTGTTAAGTTCCAGCATGTGCTTCACTTCCTTTCCGCATGTTGCAGCCTAAAGCCAGCTTCTTTAATGCCCCGAAATATATTTATCAACCATAATGGCCGCAATGGCACCATCTGCCGCCGCCGTCACCACTTGGCGCAGGGTTTTTACCCTTATATCGCCCACAGCATATACGCCGTCCATATTGGTACGCATATCCTCATCGGTTATGATATAGCCGTCCTGCATATTTATCGTGCCTTCAAATAGCTTAGAATTTGGCACCAGACCCACAAATACAAACACGCCAAAGGTTCCGTCGTCTTCATCAGCCAAAATTTCCTGACGCTCGCCGGTGTTGATATTCTCCACCACCATGGCTTCCACAACGCCGTCCCCTTTAACCTCCGTCACAACACTGTTCCACATAAATTCTATTTTATCGTGTGCACGGGCCTGCTCTTGCAAATATTTTGCGGCCCTAAGCTCATCACGGCGGTGAATTATGGTTACTTTGCGGGCAAACCTGGTAAGGAACAAAGCCTCCTCCACGGCAGTATCACCGCCGCCCACCACATAAACCTCCAGGTCAGTAAAGAACGCCCCGTCACAAGTAGCACAATAACTAACACCCTTGCCGGTAAGCTCTTTTTCGCCGGGGCAACCAATAAGGCGTGGATATGCCCCAGTGGCGATGATGACGCTTTTGGCCTGATAGCTGCCTTCGCTGGTTTTTACGGTTTTTACAGGACCTTCCAGCTCCACCGCCTCAACAGTTTCATAAACCTTCTCCACTCCAAAGCGCACCGTCTGCGCCACCATACGCTCCGTAAGACT
Source organism: Defluviitaleaceae bacterium (assembly GCA_009785595.1). Classification (GTDB taxonomy): domain Bacteria; phylum Bacillota; class Clostridia; order Lachnospirales; family WRAX01; genus WQVZ01. The sequence goes on from WQVZ01000051.1 coordinate 5,916, forward strand.
GGCACCACTTTCGTGCTCAATAGACCCGGGGTAATTTTCCACCTCGGCAGTTATAGCTATCTGGCCGCCGGCAAAGGCTTTTTCTATCAGCAGGGTTTTCATACGCGCCCGCCCGGCATAAATAGCCGCCGACAGACCGCCGGGGCCGCCGCCAATGATAATTACATCATAAATATTTTCCACTGTTTATTTCACCTCAAAAATAGTCTGCCCGTCAACCTCGGTTGTTAACGCATCCAGGGCTGTTTCCACAATTTTCCTGCGCAGCACTTTCTCCTCTTCCATGCTTACTTTGGGATTACCCAGAGGATGAGGAATGGCAATTGCCGGAACAATGCGGTTTGCACCCACCGTCATGGATATTGGCGTAACCGTACAAATATGCGCCACAGGTATGCCCGCCCGCTCTACTTCTTTCACCATCGTTGCACCGCAACGTGTACAGGTGCCTCAGGTAGAGGTAAGTATCACAGCATCAACGCCGTCATTGCGCAATTTTTGGGCAAATTCCTGGGCGAAAGCTGCGGAGCTTTTTACCGCCGTGCCATTGCCTGTTGTTGTATAAAACTTGCCGTGCAGCTTGCCTATGCGGCCTTCTTTTTCCATATCACGCAGTACATCCACAGGTAAAACCCGGTCTGCGTCCGTGTTGGCATAAATGGGGTCATAACCGCCGTGAGCCGTCTCATACGTAGCATCCGTCAAATCCGTCACGCCATCGATACAATATTCGCCATATTTCGATGCGGAAGAAGACTCTATCCTATCCGGATTGCCTTTTGGCACAATGCCGCCGGATGTCACCAGAGCTACGGTCATTTTGCTCATGTCTTTAAGGGCCGGTAAGGCCTCAACACGGTCAAAATCAGGCATTGGAAACTCCGTAACAAAATCCTCGCCTTTCATTTTGGCCAGCAACATATCCACAGCGCGCTTGCTGCCTCTCTCCGCCTCAAAGAAGTTAACCCGCATATAACCCGGCATATAGCCTTCTTCAATAGACGCGCCTATTTTCTCGCCGCGGGCCAGTTTCAAGGCCAACTTTGCCATTTTAGGCACGGCGTCACGCATACCCACGGCACTTTCCCGCGTAGCCACAATATGGAATTTATCCCGGAACATCTCCGCGCCGGGGTTTTCCACATACATACCCGTCAGCACGGGTATGCCAAGCTCCTCCTTAACAGCGGCGCAAATGGTACCGCAGGCCACGCCGTAACGCCCGGCGTTAAAAGCAGGCCCGGCAATGAACATGTCAGGCTTAACACCCCGCACCATCTCCAAAATAGCCGCTTTGGCCTCCTCAATATTTTCACCGAAATAAGAATCGCCACAAACCACGGTGTGTGTAATGACCGCGGCATCCCCAAAAGCCGCCGCAAAAGCCGTGCCCGGCCCAACGGCCCCTTCCCGCAGCTCCGGCCGCACATCGGCTTTCTCTTCGCCGCCAATGCCACCGTAAAACTGGTTAATATAATGCACAATTTTCAACAAATTATCGCTCCTTTCTATTATTTGTTATGTTGCAAACTTTGTTAGAATTCTATAACGCGCATTCCAACTTCCATAATCAGCGCCATCACGATGCAAAAAGCTAAAGCTGCCCAAAGGCCCCAGGTGTAAACCTTCGGTTTGGCATCATCAGATATCTCGACATCTGTGATTGTGCAATGTTTTTTAAGGTGCCTCATGCACAGCACCAAAACCGGCAGCATCACCAGCGAAGCAACGCCCATGACCAACAAAAATAATGCCGGTCTTTCGGTCAAATCTCCATACCATCGCTGGTACGACTCTATATGCGACAAAATTACAAACATACCATTGTTTATAAAATGAGCCAGCATAGGTGCTAATATAGAGCCTGTGTAATATACCAAATAGGCAAGTAATACGCCGAGAACAGTCGCATATATGGCTTGGCGAAAGTTCATATGCATTAAACCGAACATCACGCCGGTTATTATGGCAGTTTTTAATATTGGCACACCTTTGGCTCGATATTCCGTGTACATAACACCCCTAAACCAAAATTCTTCGCCTATGGACGGAAGTACGCCAAAGACAATAATCCCCAGCAATATGGGCGAACCCGTAACATCTATGCTTGTAGTAAAAGGCATAAATACGAAGGATGACACGAAGGAAACGATATGCATTACGGGCATTACAGCGAAGGAGAGTACCGCAACAATCAACGCATTTTTCAGCGACAAGCCTCTTGACGGCAACATCGCCCTTGAGTCCCATTTTGTAATTCTCTTGTACAGCGAAGCGGGTACAAAAAAGGCTACAATTGTCACCAGGCCAGAAGCAATCATCGGGTCAATTTGATAAGCCCTATTGTATACACCAAATATCAGTAACAGGAAGGAGGATGGCAATATCCATATTATCAAAAAGAAAATTGCCTTATTTGCCCTTGCAGGTGATTGCATAAAATCCCCCTATACTTCGTCATTGTCCATATTTTTGCGGACCAACCACTCCCGCCCGGTGACGATTTTATTTATTCCGTATTTATATTGCAAACCCAGCAGCAACCCCTCCAGTGCCTCGTTTTTGGCAATATCACCGGTCTTAAACATATCAAGTTGCTCCACCGGCTCCGTAGAAAAGCCACTAAGACTGATGCCCACAAGGCGTATAGGCTTCCGCTCCACCTTACCCAATAGGTCACTTGCCACTGCAAAAATCTCCGCCGTGGTACTGATGTGGTCGCCGCTTTTGCTGCGTGTTATCTGCACCATATTAGCAAAAGTCACCTTCAGCGTCACCGTTTTGCAATACAGGCCCTTCATGCGTATCTTAAAACTTAACTTCTTGGCAATAAGCCGCAGGGCATCACGCAAATATTCAAAATCCGTAATGTCGCGTTGAAAAGTATGCTCATTACCAATAGACTTCGCCGGCTCCGCCACAGTTATGGCCCTATTATCAACACCCTGTGCCAGCCGTACAATGCTATCGCCATGGCTGCCCATTAGCTCCCGCACACGTTTTTGATTATTCAAAATATCCCGCACGGTGGTTATGCCATTTTTATCCAGCACCGCCGCCGTCTGGGCACCAATGCCGTAAATAGCCCGCACATTGCGGTCAATAATCAGCTTTGTCAAGGCCTCCACGTCCGGAATTTGAAAAAATCCGTCGGGTTTATCCTCTTCGCTGGCTATTTTGGCACTCATCATAGAATATCCAATACCCACGGAGCATGTAAGCCCCACTTGGGCCAGGGTTCGGGCCTTTATATCCTGCCCGATAGCCACCGCACCGCCAAAAAGATGGGCAGAACGGGTAACGTCCAGATACCCCTCGTCAATGGACATACATTCCAGCAAATCCGTATATGTTGCCCAAATTTCCTTAATATCTCGGGACACAGCAGAATATTTGCCATGACTTGGGTGCATATAAACACCATGCGGACAGCGGCGATAAGCCTCTTTTATGCTCATAGCACTGCGCACGCCGTATTTGCGGGCTTCGTAACTGCATGTGGCCACCACGCCCCGCTCGCGGGGCAAGGCTCCAATAATCAGCGGCTTGCCCGCCAGTGCCGGATTATCCCGCACTTCAACAGCGGCAAAAAAGGCATCCATATCCACATGTATGATACTGCGCGCACTCATTATCTCGCGGACATTTTATTAAAGCCCAGCTCGTTAGTAGCACCGATAATAGCCTGAATCTCCACGGTAATACTACCGTCGGCATTGGTGTTGTTTTCAAAACCACCGGCGATAACGTCCACATATTCCAAACTACCAATAACTTTGTCCATTTTTGGCAAAGTTATAACTTCATTGGCGTTGCCACCTGTAACCACCGCATTTGCCGCCGCATCCACGTCAGCCAACGACTGGCTGGTGCCGTCACGTCCGGCATATTCATCAGTAATAATTACCGTCGGCACGCCCAAGGCCTCAATTTTCTTGCAGTTCATAATAAGGTCGGTGTCGGGGTTGCCAAAACCTTCCTGGGAAATTATAACACCATCCAAATCCAGCATGGCCACCAACTTAGCCGTCCAATCGCTGGAACGTTCTTTGTCCGCCAGATACACATTCTCGTTGGTAATAATCATTCCGGCAAAATTCAAATCCACACCGTGACGGGCAAACAGATCTTCCACCACAGGGCTGTTTTGGTGATGATACGTTGTGTTTTTGTCACAAGCAGACACACAGTTGCCGCTAATAATCGCCCCATCAAAAACCTCTGTGGGACAAATCATCGTGGTCAGGCTTTGTTTCATGTCCACACCATATACATATGTGTCGTGTAGCAAACCCTGGCTTTGCAGCATCTGCACATAGCCCACCCGCGGCAAACCGGGATATTTCTCAATGCCCTTTGCCATGGGCGCAAATTCATAAACAATCTCTTCATCGGGCTTTACATCTTTTGCCAAATCTCCCAGATATACCGCAGACTTCAAGCCCGCCATGCGCAGGGCGTGTTCGTAATCATGAGCCGCCAAACCTTCCACCGGCGCAAAATTTAACACCAAATTAACAGTTTGCGAAAATGGTGTGTACTCTGCACCGGGGCCGCTCATGTCAATGATGCCTTCCTGAAAGCCCACAATCTTGCCGCATGTAACCACGGCCATGCCTTTAAGCACATGGGTGCGGCCGCTGCCCACGGTAGCCACCTTGGACACAACCCCCGGGAACATACCGCCGGGCCCCTCCACCTTAGTGCGGGGCTCAATAACATCCTTCACCGGCGTAATACGGGTAGATTCACCCGGCTTGGCCACGTCAAAACACACAGAAGCAATCCTCTCGTCTTCCAAGATCAGGGCTTCAAGTTCTTTCACATTAACTTTCAGTGTAGAGCCCGTCACCGCAGATTGCTCCCCAAGTACAATATCAGTTATCCTAATATTGCCAATGGTTAGTTTCAAATGCTTTCCCTCCTTAATAATTGGCATTTAGCATTACAGAGAAGCCGGATACTGTCATTGCGGTTTCTCTGTAATGCTAGTTATCTCTTGCGAATCATCTCGCAGTCTATCGCCATAAAGCCCTCGGCGATGTGGTCTTGCATTTCTTGTATATTAATTGGTATTACCCTGGCATACACGGCAACTGCCGCCTCGATAATTCTAACAGAATCAAAATCCATTCGCCCTGCCCACTCGGATACCACCACAGACTTATACGGCGTGTCCTGTGGCGGTATGGACGCCGCCAGCGGGTGGGTCATCAACCCATGCCCCAAATGCACATAATCCCGCACGACCCTCAGCACTTCTGCCGCCGTTGCGTCTATAAATTCCACCGCATACTCGGCCTGATACCGCTGGGCCGCCGTAGGATTGTTGGTAATTAATTTATCCAAGACATCACCCTTTTGGTAGAATTAAAAAAGACAAAGCAAAGGAAGCAGCCTTCGCTCTGTCATATAACCTGAGAGTTTCTCTTCGCAAGTGAGGTCAACACATACATGTCTCAATACCCAGCAAAGATTGCCCCTTCGGTGCTGCGCAAAAACCCACACAGCTCTCCAGAGTTTCGTCATGTCACGGTTTGTTTACCTGAGATTTTCGCGATATTTCGGCCAAAACATCACTTATTC
>WQVZ01000052.1 GCA_009785595.1 Defluviitaleaceae bacterium
GGCAAGGCTTTGGGCGGCTCCAGCGGCGGCTATACCAGCGGCAAAAAGGCTATTATAGACATATTGCGCCAGCGCAGCCGCACATATCTGTTTTCCAACACCCTTTCTCCTATCATCGCCAGCGCGTCCCTTACGGTATTGGATATGATAAGCCAGTCCGCCGACCTTGGTGCACGCCTTAAAGAAAATACCGCATATTTCCGCCAAGGCCTTAAAGACCTGGGCTTTGATATTGTGGAGGGCGCACACCCCATTGTACCCATAATGACTTACGATGAAATAGCCAGCCAAAAACTGGCGGAGAAAATGCTGGAAAAGAATGTATATGTTATTGGCTTTTTCTATCCCGTGGTGCCCAAGGGCAAGGCCCGGGTGCGCACCCAGGTGTCGGCCGCCCATACCCGCCAGCAACTGGATTATGTGCTTAATGCTTTTAAAGAGGCCAGGGAAGAACTGGGGATATAGCGCGGCGGCCTTCAAAAATGGCACGACAATTAAAATTGATTTATGCGGGGTGTGCAGAAATTTGTTGACATGTCCATTTTAAGGCTGTATAATAGAAAGGATTGGTTTTAAGGCGGCGCAGTGGGGCGTCCGCTTTTATGCCATATGTATTTTGAAAAAATTATAGGAGGTGTTGATTACGCAGCTTTTAATTGGAATCGGTATTGGAATCGCAGTTGGGCTCGCGTTTGCTGTCATTACCTTCTTCCTGGGAATAAATTATCGGAAGCGTGTTGCTGAGGTTCTTCACGGATCTGCCGAAAAAGAGGCAGAAAGCAAAAAAGAGGAGGCCCGCCGAGAGGCAATAGCCAAGAAAAAGGAGATTCTCCTTGAGGCCAAGGAAGAAAGTATAAAGACAAAAAATGAGATTGAAAAAGAGGTAAAAGAGCGGCGCAACGAAGCACAGCGTCTGGAAAGGCGGCTTTTGCAAAAAGAAGAACAGCTGGACAAAAAAAGTATGTCCTTCGAGAAAAAAGAAGAGCAACTGCAAAACAAAATGGAAAAACTTGAAAGCAAAGAGGCGGAAATACAGGAAGTGCTGACCAAGCAAGCACAGGAATTGGAGCGCATTGCCGGCATGACCAGCCAGCAGGCCAAAGATTATTTGCTGGCCAACATCGAAAACGATGTAAGAACAGAAGCCGCTGTGCTTATTAAGGAAATTGAGGCCAAAGCCAAGCTGGAAGGCGATAAGCGTGCTAAAGACATATTATCCATAGCCATACAACGATGTGCCGTGGATCATGTTACCGAAACCAGCGTGTCTGTGGTGCAGCTGCCTAATGATGAGATGAAAGGCCGTATAATCGGCCGTGAAGGGCGCAATATACGCACCTTGGAATCTCTTACGGGCATAGATTTGATTATTGACGACACCCCGGAGGCCGTTATATTGTCGGGCTTTGACCCCGTAAGACGGGAAATTGCCAAAGTGGCCCTGGAAAAACTGGTGTCCGACGGCCGGGTACACCCCGCCCGTATAGAAGAAATGGTAGAAAAAGCCAAAAAAGAAGTGGAAAGCATAATAAGAGAAGAAGGCGAGGCCGCATCCCTCGAAACCGGCGTTCTTGGCCTTCATCCCGAAATTATACGCTTGCTTGGCAAAATGAAGTACAGAACAAGCTACGGACAAAATGTGCTTAAGCACTCCATAGAAGTAGCCCATCTGTGCGGATTGATTGCCAGCGAACTGGGTGTTGACACCACCCTGGCAAAACGAGCGGGACTTTTACATGATATTGGAAAATCCATAGACCACGAGCAAGAAGGTAGCCACATAGCCCTGGGTGCTGCCGTGTTGCGCAAATATCGTGAGTCTGATATTATCATAAATGCTTGCGAATCCCATCATGGTGATGTAGAGGCCACCAATATAATATCCGTTATTGTTATGGCTGCGGATGCCATCAGCGCAGCGCGCCCCGGCGCACGACGCGAAACTTTGGAATCCTACATCAAACGTCTGCAAAAACTGGAAAACATCTGCGACTCTTTTGACGGCGTAGAAAAATCCTTTGCCATCCAGGCTGGCCGCGAGCTTAGGCTCATCATCATTCCCGAAGTGGTGGACGACAGCGGCATGACCCTGCTGGCCCGGGAAGTAGCCAAGAAAATCGAAAACGAAGTGGAATATCCCGGCAACATCAAGATAAACCTGATAAGAGAAACAAGGGCCATCGAATACGCAAAATAAACAAAGGGCGGGATATTTTCCGCCCTTTTAGCTTGGCAATATATTCTTGAAAATTGCCGCAAAATATGATAGAATAACCATGGGGCAACCCAAAAGCGAAAGCGGTAGGCCGCCACCTCTTACAAAGGGGGGCGAGGCTATGTCTGCATATGAACTTGTTGTCATCATATTCTTGGCCATGACTTTTGTCCTGGCACTTATAAGGCTGATGATTTACATAGCAGATAAATTTTCTGGCAAAAGAAAATAACCGCCCAGGTCTCCAAACTCAAGCGGTTATTTCCATGAACTAACCAAATTTAGTTGGCGGCCACCGCTTTTGCGGTTGCCCTTATGCCAATATTTTAACACAAATTGTTGTTTGCGTCAAGAATATTTTAGCATGGAGACAAAGGCTTGCCATGAACAACCGGGTCAGCAACTACAACAAAATCATCCTGGTAGGCAACGGCGGTAGCGGCAAAAGCTATCTGTCCAAGCGCATTGCGGAGCTTACAGGCCACCCTCTTTATCATCTGGACAAAGAATTTTGGCAGCCCGGCTGGGTAATGATGTCAAAAGAAGGACGAATTGCCAGGCAGCACGAGATATTAAGCGGTGATAAATGGATTATCGACGGCGATTACGGCAGCACAATGGAAACACGCTTTGCCGCCGCCGACTTGGTTATCTTTATGGATATAAATCGCATTACTTGTATTATTTCTGCCACAAAACGCCTGAAAGAAAAACGCACCGACATGCCGGATTATCTGGAAACACCCGGGATTTTCAGCAAAAACTTTTTGCAATTCGCTTGGTATATATGGAATTTCCCCAAAAGCAGGCGCAAGAACATCTTGACCCTGCGTGGCAAATACCCACATGTGGCTTTTGCACACATCAAAACAAGACGAGAGGGGCAGGCATGGATATTAAAATGATTGTATGCGATCTGGACGGCACATTGCTGCGCAGCAACAAAACCGTGTCGCCATACAGCCTTAATGTGCTGGAAAATTGCCGCAAGCATGGTATTTTGCTGGCCTTTGCCACGGCCCGTAGCCAAAATGGCGTTGCGCTATACATAAATATGATGCAACCCGACATACTTGTTTTAAACGGCGGCGCACTGGTGAAAATTGGAGATAAGACCATTTATCAGGCGGCCATTGATGCGGCCACAGCCAACAATATGCTGGCCATGATGCTGGGGCATCCTGAAGTTGGCTATGTTACAGCAGAAACCGAAGCCGGCTACTTTGCAAATTATTCTACTGATAAATATACCGAATACAGCTGTTTTCGGCCTATTTTTACGGATTTTGCCCAGGGCATACCATGCGACGCATATAAAATTACACCGGAGATCACGGCAACAGCGGCAGAATATATCGCCGTACAATTTCCCGAAGTAGCTTTCGTCCACTTTTCCGGCGGCCAATGGAGAAACTTCACCCATAAAGACGCCACAAAACTAAAAGGCATCGCTGCCGCCGCAAAGCATATGGGCATAGATATGTCGCAAATAGTTGCCTTTGGCGATGACCATAATGATGTGGATATGCTGGCCAATTGCGGCATAGGCGTAGCCATGGCCAATGCAATACCACAAGCCAAAGCCGCCGCGGAATATACTTGCGGTGATAACGACAACGATGGTGTGGCCCGCTGGCTGGAGGAAAATATATGGCCGCAAAAATGATTGTATGCGACCTGGACGGTACGTTGCTGCGCACCGACAAAACCGTATCGCCCTATACACTGGACATCTTGCATAGATGCAGACAAACTGGCATAAAATTTGCCATAGCCACAGCGCGATCACAGTTTGGTGCACGGCTGTTTACGGATTTTATGGTGCCGGATGTGCTGATATACGACGGCGGGGCCAGGGCCAAAGTTGACGAAAAAGTGATATACAATTGCCAAATGGACAGTGCCACCACAAGCCGCCTGGCCCAAAGCATACTGGCCCATGACAGCCAAACATATCTGGCCGCCGAGATAGACCGCGGATATTTTTACACAGGTGGGCCACCAACGGCCTATGCAGAAGAACTGCACCAGGCGGGCCATAATGTTGTGTATGTAGACTTTGCAAAGGAGCTTGACCACAGCGTTCACAAGCTGTCGGCCTTTATGTGCGGCAATGCGGCGGCAGAAATTGTCCGAAACTTCCCTGATGTAGGCATAATTACTTATCACGGGGAAAATATAGTACGCTACGCCCACAAAAACGCCACAAAATGGCAGGCCATAAGGGCGTGTGCCGCCTATTTCGGCATAACAACTACCGATATTACCGCTTTCGGGGATGATTACAACGACATAGAAATGCTGGCCAATTGCGGCATAGGCGTAGCCATGGCCAATGCCATACCGCAAGCCAAAGCCACCGCTAATCATATTTGTGACAGTAACGACATCGACGGCGTAGCAAAATGGATTAAAGAAAACATATTTTAACGGAGGACTGTTATGACCTTATTTGAGGCAATTATACTGGGTATCATCCAGGGCTTGACAGAATTTTTACCCGTGTCGTCCAGCGGCCACCTGGCTCTAGGGCATATGCTGTTTGGTATAGAGGACGAAGGACTGCTGTTTTACATCGTCACCCACGTGGCCACTATTTTATCCGTAATAGCGGTGTACTGGAAAGACGTGTGGGCACTTATCAAAAGACCATTCCAAAAAATGACATACCTGCTGATAATCGCCACCATCCCCGCTGCTGTGGTAGGCATCTTTTTTGAAAATATGGTAGAGCAGGCGCTTGCCTCCATTGGTTTTTTGGTGGTTGGCTTTATTATCACAGGTGTTGTACTTATGCTTTCAGACAGAATACGCAAAAACTCCAAAAAAACAGCAGAAATCACGTATCTGGACGCCTTGCTTATTGGCGCGGCCCAGGCGGTTGCTATTTTTCCGGGTATATCCCGCTCCGGCAGCACCATTGCCGCGGCACTGGCCCGAGGCATTGCTCGTGAAGACGCCGCAAAATTCGCTTTTCTAATGTCCATCCCGGCTGTTTTGGGCGGTTTGGTGCTGCAAATAATCCACATTGCCCGGGGCAATCTTCTTGTGGAAAATATCAGTTTTTTAAGCCTGGGTGCAGGCTTTGTCGCTGCCGCCCTTACAGGCTATCTGGCTGTAAATCTCATACTTACCGCCATCAAAAAGGCCAAATTAAGCTATTTTGCGTATTATGTGTTTGCCTTGGCGGTTGTTATCACAGTCGGCGCAATCGCATTTAATTAAGGAGGAAAGATTATGGCAAAATTATTATTTCAAGGTCACGGTAGCTTTCGGCTGACATCCAACGCGGGACAGGTTGTATACGTAGACCCCTTTGCAGGCGAAGGCTATGACACTCCCGCCGACCTTATTCTTGTAACCCACCAGCACGAAGACCATAGTTGCACAGATCTTTGCGCCAAAAAGTCCGGTTGTTGTATTATAAGCAATTTTGAGGCTTTAGAAGGCGGCAAACACAATACATTTGATGTGGACAGCATAGGCATACAGGCGGTTGCGGCGTATAACCAAAACCACGATGCCAGCCAGTGTGTGGGGTATATCATCACCATTGACGGCGTTAAAATTTATGCCAGCGGCGATACATCCAAAACCGACCAAATGGCGGATTTTGCCGGGATGGGGCTGGATTATGCCCTGCTGTGCGGCGATGGGATATACAATATGGACATGACAGAAGCCGCCGAATGTGCCAAAATAATAGGCGCAAAGCACAATATTATTATACATCTAACGCCTGACCCGCTTCTTCATGCAGAAAAAGCAATGGCATGGGACGGGCCCAACCGGTTGTTTGTAGCCGCCGGCCAAGAGATTGAATTGTAAGGAGAGTGCAGCATGGGTGGTATTTTTAGCCATGACGGGCCGCTGTTTAAAGTAGGCAATGCCATTACGGATATACTTTTGCTTGGTATGCTGTGGTTTTTTGCCAGCATACCCCTGGTTACAATGGGCGCTGCCACCACGGCGGCATATTATGTTGCCACAAAAAACGCCAACGGCATGGATGTGCGCCTGTGGCGTGATTTTTGGAAGTCTTTTCGCCAAAATTTCATCACATCCACACTTGTTTTCCTCACCTTGGCGGCGGTTTACACTATATTTTTCTTCAACATGCGCAACATAGACCTTGTGGAAAACATGCGTAATATCGTGTTTCTGGTTCAAATCCTCTTTTTAATCCAAACCACCTTCGTCGCCATGTATGCTTTTCCCATAATATCCAGGTTCGACCTGCGCTATATCCAAATCTTTAAAACCGCCTTCTTCCTAGCCAACCGCCATATATTAATAACCCTGATTAATTCGGTGCTTTTGGCCGTTATGTTTACCCTGGCGTGGGACATTATGCCGGCACTTTTGCTGGTTGCCATGGGCATATATTGCCATTTTTCCTCGCTGCTTATTGTCAAGGTCTTTAGAAAATACCGCCCGGATTTGGATCCGCCGGATGTTAACGGAGGTGAGCATAATGAAGCTTAGGGTTAGCCATTTTGTTTTATTTTTACTGGTGATAATAATTGGTGTGTCTATATATTTTGCCATAAACCCGCAAGAATTGCCGGCGGAGCCTGACAGCCTGTCTAAAATCTATCTTCACACATTTTTTCACTTAACACTCTTCGCTACGCCCAGTTTAAACCACAAGGCTTAAAAATTGGTTCAGATTAGATTTGAGACAGGCTCTGACAATGGCCAAGAATATACCATCGAAGCGGAAAATTATTATAAATAAAAAACGGGCGACCATATCCCAGGTCGCCCGTGTTTTATATTATGCCTTGTTGGCAGAACCAAACAGGTTTATCTTCTCCCGCACAGACTCTTTTATGGCTTCTACGCCGGGGGCCAGTACTTTGCGTGGGTCAAAACCCTTGCCCTGCTTGTCCTTGCCCTCTTCAAAATATTTACGCAGTGCCGCGGTAAAAACTATTTGGCATTCGGTGTTTACGTTTATTTTGCTAACACCCAGGCCAATACTTTGTTTTATCATATCCTCCGGGATGCCTGTGCCACCGTGCAGCACCAGGGGCATACCATCCGTAGCATTGCCTATGGCCTCAAGGGCGGCAAAATCCAACCCCTTCCAGTTATCCGGATATACGCCGTGGATATTGCCAATGCCCGCCGCCAAAAAATCTATGCCGGTTTGGGCTATTTGTCGACATTGCTCCGGGTCGGCTATTTCGCCGCTGCCCACCACGCCGTCTTCCTCACCGCCTATAGAGCCCACCTCGGCCTCTACAGACAGGCCTTTTTGCCGGGCCATGGCGATAATTTCCTTGGTTTTGGCAATATTTTCGTCTATTGGCGAATGGCTGCCATCAAACATTACGCTGGTAAAGCCCGCCTCTATGCAGGACACACAGCCATCGTAGGAGCCGTGGTCTAGGTGCAATGCCACCGGCACGGTTATTTTTAAATCCGTATCCATAGCCGCCACCATAGCCACCACCGTGCCAAAACCGCCCATATACTTGGCTGCACCCTCGGACACACCCAATATAACCGGGCTTTGCATCTCTTGGGCGACCTGTAATATGGCCTTTGTCCATTCCAAATTGTTAATGTTAAATTGCCCCACGGCATACCTGCCCGCCCGGGCGTCTTTCAGCATTTGCGCTGCGTTTACTAACATCTAAACATCTCCCATCATGTCTATATTCCAAGCTATTATACCAGCCTTTGCGGGCGGCGTCAAATTTGGATTATGCGCTGTCATTTTACAAGGCACACACAAAGTCATAAACCCTCTCCGCCCAATCCCATATGTTAAGGCCGTCCAGCGGCACATAATGCACTTTGTCCAGTATATCGGCAGGTATATATTTTTCCAAATCACCCCTGTTGTGTTCCGGGACAATACAAGCGTATAAACATTCAGACAAAACAAGCTCATCTTTTACTTTTGCCGGATGATAGCCGTCAAAAATATATTTGGGATGGCGGATGATATCTTCATGCCGAAAATAGAATCGCACACCGGGCGCAAAGGCGTTTTCCAGCTCGTCATTTGTCGGCCCTCTGCCCAAATTTCTTTCCATAACAAGGCGGTCGCCGGCCTGGCAATTGCCCCAAGCGAACATTATATAATCAAAAAAGTCCGGAGGATCCCCGGCGGCGTTGCGTGTGTCCGTAACAAGGTCCTCTGTGGTTCTGCCAAAAGCCTTTACAGCACACAAAAGCTTGCCGCTTGCAAAAATAGACTTTGCGTTTTCTATAGTGGCTGTGTGGCACACAAATTTTGTCAGACAGCCGTTTTGCTTACATGCGGTGCATTCGGTAATTTTATCGGGCAAGGGTGCACCTTCCACTGTTTCTGGTTTAGAAATAGCACTATTAATAGCGGCCAAAATAGAGGCATCTTCGCAGACCACCTCTGTTTTTCTGCCGTGCAGCTTCTCAAAATCCATAAAAGCAAGCAGCTTTTTTATTTCCCACGGAGTTATCTTGGGATAATTGGACAAAGCAAAGTAATACACACCGCCCCATATAATTGTACAGTCATGGTCAGCTATATTTACCTGCGTAAAAATCCACCCCCTATCACTTGGCGTATTTATCACTGCGCTTTTCAGCACAAAAAACAAAATATCCATCAATTTCATATAGCTTAACGCCGCCAAATATGGCCGTCAACTTGTTTTTATACCAGTCCTTCCTCTTTGTAACCATATACATTCTGCCGCCAATTTTAAGGCGGTTAAAGCCCTTTTCAATAAAATGCTTGGGTACGGAAAAGTCCACATGATAAGGCGGGTTTGAAAGGATGAGGGTAAAGCCTGTATCGTGGATATCTCTAAACCCATCGCTGCATACTGTTTTTATGCCACCCACACCGTTGGTTTTCGCGTTTTTCCTCGCCAGCTCAACACATTTTTCATCAATATCACTCATTACCACATTTTCTTCCCCAATAATTTTTGCGGCGTATATCCCCACAATTCCGTAGCCGCAGCCTAAATCTAACAATTTGTCGGTAGATGAAAGTTCGACAACAGAAAGCATGGCAAGCGTACCCCTATCAACACCAAGGGGCGAAAACACATCATTTGCGGCATCAAAAGTCAGCCGTACGCCGTTTATGTTTTCCGTAAACATTCCTCAATCTCCGCAATATATTTATTTTTTCCCATTACCTTGTAAGTCTCTAGGCATTCCCGCAGCGATCGCACATAAATAATATGCCCGTTCCAGCATTTCACATCAATGTTTTTTATTTCATGGCCCTTTTTGGGATGAGCGTCAATATCAATCCAAACATTGTCAATGCACAGTCTGCCAAAATAGTTGCTTAGCAACAAATTGTCGTAGCGCATCAAAGGCTCAATTGTATATTCACGGAAAACGGTTTTGGTTTTCTCGAAATCAGTCATATCAACGACAATATCAATATCTGTCGGCATAATTGCTGTTCCATGCAAGCAAGCGGACACGCTGCCATCCACTATAAAATTTATGGCATTTCTTTTGGCAATTGTGCAGAACGTATCTAGGGCATTCTCCCAATTTACTGTGGTGCGGGAGAAAATATGCGGTGCCAGACGCTCATAATTACGGACAACGAGCTCCTTTTCAGGCATATCCGCAGGATACCATTTTAAAAACATATCGCCGTGCTTTTTATAAAAGGCCGTTAAAATCAGTTCGTGCTTATCTTCCGGCACATCCTCAACAACATAATAAAAGCCATTGGCATCTTGTTTGCAGTAACATTTCATCAAATGTCACCTATGTCCTTTCGATAATACATATCCCGGAAATTTAAGCCGGCCATGGCATTATACGCCGCACTTCTGGCCGCCGGGGCAAAATCCGCCGTAGCCACTACGGACAACACCCTGCCGCCGTTGGTGACGACATTACCATCAACCGCCTTTGTGCCGCTATGGAAAATCAACACACCACCGGTGCTACCCAATCCACTTATTGGGTAGCCGGTTTGGTAGTTTCCTGGATAGCCACCAGATGCGGCAATTACGCAACATACAGCATTGTTTTTCCAGTTAACATCCATGGTGTCCAGCTTTTTGTCCATACACGCCAGAATTATATCTAGCAAATCCGTCTCCAACAAAGGCAACAGGGCCTGGGTTTCCGGGTCGCCGGGGCGGCAGTTGTATTCCAACATTTTTACGCCGTCGGCCGTTATCATTAGGCCAAAAAACATCACGCCCACAAATTCCCGCCCTTCGGCCCGCAGGCCGTCTATGGTGGGAATAAACAGTTTTTCCATGCACTCCTTGGCAATTCTTTCGGTATAATACGGGTTGGGTGCCAACACCCCCATGCCACCGGTGTTTGGCCCGGTGTCTCCGTCATATGCGGCTTTGTGGTCTTTTGCCCCGGGCATGGGTACAATGGTGCGGCCATCACAAAAGGCCAGGACAGAACATTCCACTCCGGTTAAAAATTCCTCAATAACCACCTGCTGTCCGGAGGCCCCAAAGCGCCCGTCCACAAAGATTTCATGGAGCGCCTGCCGAGCTTCATCCAAAGTATGGCAGATAATTACGCCCTTACCCGCAGCCAGCCCATCAGTCTTGATAACAAATGGCAGCTTAGCGCCGGTTATATATTCGTTGGCTTCTGCCAGACTGTCAAAAGCGGCGTATTCCGCCGTGGGTATGCCATATTTCTGCATAAAGGCCTTGGCATACACCTTGCTGCCTTCTATATGGGCCGCCGCTTTGGTCGGGCCAAAAATACGCAAACCTGCAGCCTGAAAAGCATCCACAATACCCGCCACCAATGGGTCGTCCATGGGACAGATGGTAAGGTCTATTGCTGTTTCCTTGGCAAATTTTATAAGGCCGTCAAAATCCGTGTTAACAATAGGTATATTTTGCGCCACCTGCGCCGTGCCTCCGTTGCCTGGAGCGCAATAAATTTGTTGTATTTTAGGGCTTTTGGCCAGTGCCCAGCATATAGCGTGTTCGCGGCCGCCGCCGCCCACAACCAGTATTTTCATACACTCATTCTCCCATCCGCAAACATTTTAATCACTTCCGGTAATATCTGCCACTCTGCCTCTTCCATCACCCGCCGTTGCAGAGTTTCCGGTGTGTCACCCGGCAAAACAGCCACTTCTTTTTGCAAAATAATA
>WQVZ01000053.1 GCA_009785595.1 Defluviitaleaceae bacterium
CGTCGGGGTCGGCACTAGCTTTACCATGAACAACGGCAAAATCTACAATAACACAGCCACTAATGGCGGCGGCGTCCACATCGCCGCAACTTCCGGTTTTACAATAAATAACGGAGAAATAACCGCCAATACCTCAACCGGCACAAACACGGCCACTAATGGCGGTGGTGGAGTAAATATTGTTGTCGGCACATTTACCATGAACGGCGGCAGTGTGGCAGGCAATATATCCCAAAGCAACGGCGGTGGCATACGTCGCGGGGCAGATGCCAATGCCCATCTTGTCATAGCAAACGGAGAAATACAGGGCAACACAGCGGCGGCTAACGGCGGCGGCATACATGCCCAAGGACAGGTATATACCCCTGTACTAGGCGCCGGCGATTATCCCCGTATTATCATAGGGCCTGATGTTGTTTTCTCCGGCAACCGTGCTGACGCGGGAGCTTTTCGTCCGCCGAACTATTCGGCAGTGGCCGGCAGAATAGAGGCCGGGTCCAGAAGCATCTTTAGCCACCCACTTAACAATTTTGACATCAATTCCAGGTACGGAGCCATGGTGTCAGAAATTACCATAACCTTTATGACGGATGCAAGGGGTGTATTTGATGGACCAGGCGGACCTGCCATGCGTTCGGAGACCATCGACTTGCTGGGCAGCAATGCCGCGGCACTTCCCGCAAGCCCGCAAAATGTGCCTGATGTAACAGAAGCGGCGGATTATAGATTTATAGGCTGGCTGGTATACAGCGACCTGGGCGGACAGCTGCTAACCAGCGATGATATAAAGACGATGCCGGTCTTTGATAATATCACATTTATAGCCCAATATGAGCGCAAAACCCACGAAGTAACCTTCATACTGAACGGCGGCGCAGGCGACTTCCCACCCCAAACCATATACCATGGCAACCTTGCAGCCATTCCGTCCAACACCCCAGCACGCCAAGGCTACACCTTCCTCGGGTGGTTTACATCACCTGTAGGGGGCTATCTGTTTAATTTTGCAATGCCAATCACGGCAGACACATATATATACGCACGTTGGACGCCTAATGTGGAAAACGGAGATAATAATGGCGGCACAGGGGGCGGCACTACCGGTTTTCCGCCTACCAACCAAACACCCGGGGGCCAACCACCAACAAATCAAACATCCAGCCAGCAACCTATATATCAGACACCCGGCCAACATCATGCCTATCTTATAGGTTTTGAAGATAGCACAATACGCCCAATGGCCAACATAACAAGAGCCCAAGCAGCAACAATGCTATTCCGTCTTATGTCCGACCAAAACAGAAGCCTATTTTGGTTACAAAGTAATCCTTACAATGATGTAGAGATAACCGACTGGTTTAACAATGCCGTGTCAACCACCAGCAATTTTGGTTTGTTTGAGGGCATGCCGGATGGTACTTTCCGGCCTCATCATGAAATAACCAGAGCAGAGCTGGCAGCGGCAATTGTTAGGTTAAAGGGCGGCGCGCGGCGCAACAAAACCGCCCATACACCACCCAACAACACAATATTTAACGACATACACAACCATTGGGCTAAAGATTATATAAACTACGCCGCCAACCACAACTGGCTTTACGGATACCCAGACTTTGAAGGCAGCTTAGACAGACAATTTTTACCCAACCAGCCAATAACCAGAGCAGAGGCAACAGCTATGATAAACCACGCCTTTAGACGTTTACCCCACAGCAAAAATGACTTGTTGCCGCAAATGCGTACCTGGCCAGATAATGCAAACCCCGAAGCCTGGTATTATCTGCACATCCAAGAAGCAACCAATTCTCACCATTTCACAATGAGGGCAGACAGCATCCACGAAACATGGTTGCAGCTAATTTTACCGGAAAGACCTTGGGCACTTCTGGAGCTGCCAGGGTCAAGACCGGAGGATATTGGGGGAAGATAGTTGACAAACAAAAAAGCCCCGCAATCGGGGCTTTTTTGTTTAAGCACGAAACGAGATTCGAACTCGCGACCCTCGCCTTGGCAAGGCGATGCTCTACCACTGAGCCATTCGTGCACATCGGAAGCTGCTGGCAACCTCCGACATATTATATTATACACAATATTTTGTAGGTGTCAACCCCTATTTTTAAAAAAATTTATGGCGGGGCTGTTTGGGTAATTACTTGTTATTTACCAAAACCTCGTACAGCAGGCCCATACGCACATACATACCATTTAGACTTTGTTCAAAATATTTCGCCCGCGGGTCGTCGTCAAAATCCGGAGAAATTTCGTTATTTCTTGGTAGCGGGTGCAATACCATGGTGCCCGGGCCAAAATGGGCCATAGACGCCTTGCTAAGCACAATCTCCTCTGCCACAATGCCTTGTTCCAAAAAGCGCTCTGTTTGGGTGCGGGTTTGGTATATAACATCCAAATCCTTCGGCAGCTCCGTCAGACACTTCACAGGCACATACTTTACACCGCGAGATTCGATGAATTTAACATATTCTTCCGGCAGCGGCAGGGTTTCCACACTAAGACCATACACGGTGATATTATCAAACAAAGACAGCAGCTTTATAAGTGAGTGAATGGTGCGGCCGTAGAGCAAATCGCCCAAAATAGCGCAGGATATGCCGTCAACTTTGCCTTTGTTTTTGTATATAGTGTAGGCATCCAGCAGGGCCTGGGTAGGATGCTCGCCACTGCCGGCACCAGCGTTAAGCACAGGCACACGTGATGCCGACGCCGCACGCACCGCACTGTCCACCTCAAAATGGCGCATAATGATGGCGTCCGCATAGCCGTCCACAACCCGGATGGTGTCCGTCAGGCTTTCACCCTTAATGGCACTGGACATCTCCTTGGCATTCTCCGTGCTGATGTTTTTGCCGCCCAGACGCAAAATAGCCGCCTCGAAAGAAAGCCGCGTCCTGGTAGAAGGCTCATAAAACAGCGTGGCCACAACTTTGTCCGCAATAGCACCGCTGTACGCCTTCTCGTTTTCCCTAATGTGATCCGTCAGCTTAAAAAGCCCCATAATCTCGTCCCTGGTAAACTGCTCACAACTCAACACATGCTTCATAACCCATCACTCCAAAGGCAAAATTTTTTTGTACGCAACAAAATTTGCGCACAAATTGTCTTATTATACACCCCCATGCAACCCCTGTCAAGCATTTTTTTCGCTAAAAAATTTAGAGCATGTTAAGGCGTCAGTGATAGGCTACAAAAACCTTAGCAATGCCAAAGAAAAACTAAAAACCGCCGCAGACCAAAAAATCTACGGCGGTTTTAATGTTGGCTGGCAACCGCAAGGATTGCCCCTGCGATACGTTTCATTCCAACTGCTTCAACCAATACCCATGGGCACCCTCAATGGGATCACCGGGGCGGCACAGCTTAAATGTGCAGCTTTTTTGCCCGGCAATTTCCGCACCAGCGGTGTATATGTCAGGTATGCCCAAAATATAGGCAATTTGACCGTCCTGCTGTGTGCGCCCCAACAGAATGTGCTTGTAATTATCAAAGCCGGCCTGGGCCTGGGCATCGTCATAAATCTGCGCACCCAGGCGGCCTAGATCTTTCACATCGGCCGGAATTGCAGCCACCCATTGGGCGGGCGGTTCTTGCTCCGCAAAGGCCTGGATAAGGGCCTCTGGGCGAAATAATGAGTCAAGCTCGCCGCCGGACGGATTTTCCGCCGCAACGGCCACAAAAGACGGTTCTTCTATCACAAAATCATACACGTTAGGGGGCACTTCTTCAGCAATGGCCGCCGTTACCTCTTCTTGCGCCTCTTGCACCCGAGATGGCTGGCCAAAATGCAAATTTGTTTGCCAAGAGAAAGGCGCGGCTCTGTACCCCACCAATGCCGCCGCGGGTTTTGCGTCATCACCACTCACCAGCACCACGGCCCCGTCAATTTGATCACAACACATGCCGCTGTCACCTATGCCGCCGCTGTTAAATTCAAATTTGCCTTCATACCGCCCCCGCTGGTCAGCAACAATATTGCCCACCACAACCCCCAGGCCCTGCTCGGATACCAGCGCCAGTTTATAGGTATTTTTCGGAGAGATATCCTGTATGTACACCGTGGCCTTGGCCACGGCACCCCTGGCCTCTATCACAATGCGCCCCGCGGCTTCTTTGCCCGGCGTGGCAAAGCCCGGCCCCTCTTGCAACAGGGTCATAAATTGTCTATAATAATTATTCACAAATCCCAGCTTCCTTTCCGCCAAAAACTCATACTGCTAAAGTATATTCATGGCGGTGGCCAGCTAGAAGCGAGCATAGAAATTCGCTATTTTGTTAAATTTGTATAGAAATTTATGGATCCCATATTAAATTTTTATTAATTATTTCGTATGGACATTAGGGGGGGTATTGCTATACTTATAGTGCAGTTGTCGACACTGACTAAAGAAAAACAAAGGAGAAGTTTTATGAAAACTTTGAGAAAAGTAATTTCGATGTTGATGGCACTGGTTATGATGTTTTGCATAACAATACCTGCCAATGCTCAACAATCTATGTCAGTAATAGAGTCCTTTGTGTACGAAGACGAAGGAATTAGCGTTGCCAGCTTTGTTTTGGATGGTAATGCTCATATGCTTAGAACCATCGAAATGGATAATGGAGATGTGTTGCTGTATGAATATTTTAACGGCCAGCTAATACATAGCGGCGTCATATACGCCAATCAAAATGACAGGCTGTACATGACAACGTATATAGCAACAGAAACCGCCAGAGGGATAGAAATTGAAGCAGTCGAAACTGTAGAAATATTTGATATTCAAGCTGCCGTGTGGACCGAGTTACTGCCTGAAGAAGACTTCTACGGATACAGCGAAGTCGCCAGCATCACCCAAAACACTGGACCTAGTATGCTTTTGGGCAGTGTAACACTTAGAAATCTTTCGTCCGGCGCAGAAGCCAGAGCCAATGTAACGTTCACCACAGGTGCATCCTGGCAAGGGCAGTATACAATAACAAATCAAACAAGAACTGCGCTTTCTATTGCAGCCAGCGCCATCAGTATACTTGCTTTTCCTGCTTCTTTTGCAGGAGTAGTAGCAGGGCTGACAGTGGCAGCCGCAGGGTTTGCAACAGGAACAGTAGGTTTATTCTTTTTTCAACACATTACATTGTCCGCAATAACAACGCAGTTTAACTATAGATGGCAAAATGCCTGGAATCCTAACCATGGCGGCACGTTTATAGGCGGCAATCATTTTAGATATGTTATAAATAGCCAAACACATCCACAACATTTCGGCCAAACTTATTGGTCGGAAAACAGTGTGACAGGCAGATGGCGCACCCCACATCTTGCGGCTGATATAGCCATTTTAATGGGACTTAACCCTAATTTGTGGCATGCTGTTAGTTGGTCATGATCATGCTGGGGCTACGCTATGGCTCAAATAGCTAAAAATATAAACAAGATGTCCGGTGGTAATTTTACCATCGGACATCTTACAAAATAAAAATAAGGCAATGGGTGACTATACGATGGAAAGTAAGCCTAAAAAAACAAACTTTAAAATATATTTTCTCGGATTTATTCCTTCGGCCATCGCTGCGCTTGTCATAATTTTTGTGATTAACTTTTTCACCTATCCCATAAGTGTGCAAAACATCTTGAAGAAAACGGAACCCCAGAATGTACTTGCCTTTGAAAGGAAGCAGGGGTCTAAAATTTATATTATGGAGTCCGGAGACGGCTATGAGCTCTATATATTCGCAAGGAGTGCAATGACGAATAGATTTAGACTTCATGCCCGGCTTGAATATGATACCGCGGTAGTCTCCGAGATTCCCGGCACCAGGAATTACTTTGTGGTAAGAGCAGAAGGGGAATCTATTACAATCTACCCTCCTGGCAGAACTTCCCGTTTGTACCCACAAGCAATAACAGGTTTCTTTACAATCGCAATTTGTATTAATAGTATTGTTTATCATTACACCAAGTACCGCTTGCGATATAAGCATAAAAATGTACATTAAATGGTATCTGTCACTCCACGCTACGCACCTCTATCACCTGGTTTTCTGCCCTAAACTTTAGGGGTGTTGTGCCTTTCATGCGCTTAAACAAATCACCAAAGTGGCTTTGGGTAGAAAAGCAGAAATTTGCGGCAATATCGGCTATAGATGTATCAGAATATTTAAGCATATTGGCGGCGGCTTCGATGCGCTTTTTGCGGGCATAGTCCATTATGCGCATACCCGCCTCCTGAGCAAAACGGCGGGATAGATAGGACTTGTTGATATTAAGGGCACTGGATATGTCATCCAGGGTAAAGGGTTTTACCAGATGCTGGTCTATAAACAGCTTGCATTTTTCTACGTAAGATGCCCGGCTGCGCTTTTGGCGCACCCTGCTCACTTCCTGGACAAAAACAAGCTCCATTTCATCGCAAAGCTGGCGCATTTCCGGTATGTCTTTGCACGTCTCCAGCCGTTGCAGGTACAGGTCATTCATGGCATAGGCACTGGCAGGGTCAAGACCGCCGTCAATGGCGGCATGGGTGGCCAGGGTAATAGCGGCGCACACCCTGTATTCCACATGTTTGCGTGGATCTTCCACCAGGCGGCCCATATACATCTCGTGGCTCCGGGCGGTGTCTCTTTGGCCCAGCACGGCCTCCACATTGCCTTCTTTTATGCGCTGCAAATACAGCCGTTCGTCCTCATATGTCCTGTGCTTAGCATTGCCCTCTTCCGCTTTGTGGCTGATATACATGTCCCTTTCGTACACCATTCTTTGCAATCCAATACTCTCATCTGCAAACATTCGACCCACCTCCGTTATCCGCTGATGCATACGCCTCCATTTAGTCAATTATACACCAAAAAAGCAAATATAACAATATATTTCCATCAAAAAAACGGCTATACTTACGGCAATGATAATAAGGAGGGTGCGTGCCATGATTAGAATTTTGACGGACACTGGTTCTGATATACCTTATTTAAGCGCGGGCGACATTGGCATAGAAATAGTAGAGCTAGACATACGCTTTGACGATATGGCGTATGACTACCGCAACGACGCCGATTTTAGCGTGTTTTACAAAACCCTTACCCAATCCAAAACCTTGCCAACAACCAGCCTGGTTTCGCCGGGGCAGTATTTGCCCATCTTTGAGGACGTAAAAGAAAAAGGGGGCGAAATGCTGGTGGTGACTATTTCCGGCGGCCTTAGCGGTACATACCAATCTGCCGTGTCTGCCAGGGATATGTGCGGTTACGATAGCATCACGGTGGTGGATTCCCGCCAATGCGCTGTTACCCAACGCATGCTGGTGGAGCACGCCGTAAAAATGCGAGACGAGGGCCAAAGCCGCGACGCCATGGCCAAAGCCCTGGAAGAGCTGCGCGACCGCCTGTCCCTGCTTGTTTTGCTGGATACTCTCACATTCCTTAGAAAAGGCGGGCGCATACCGTCCACCCTGGCCATTTTAGGCGAAGTGCTTAACATGAAGCCTGTGGTAACAGTGCGCGATGGAAAAGTAGAACCCCTTAAAAAAGTACGTGGCGCCAAAGCGGGCGTACGCGCCCTGTGGGATCAATTTGAAGCCAGCACCAACGACCCCGACTGGCCCGTATATTTTGGCTATACCCACGACAAGGCCAAAGGCGAAGAATTTATGACAGCCACCAAAGACAAATACAACCTAGCCCAATGCGGTCTATTTTCCGTAGGCGGCGTGATAGGTACCCACGCGGGCCCGGGGGCTATCGCCATCGGCTACATGAAGAAAGCAGACCACAACTAGCACCAAGCCAATTGGGTCTGCTTTCATGACCAACGAAAAATCCAGGTAAGGCAGGTTTGCAGTTAGCTCTTGCTGTCTTCGCCTTAATATTTGGTTCCCCCAACAGCATGGGATGGTTGGTTTTATTAGGTATATGTTTGCCAAATGCCCCATAAAAAATCCCCTTTACAAGAGGCAAATTTTATGTTACAATGCTCCTTGTTGACTTTGCGGTTGTGGCGGAATTGGTATACGCGTAGGATTCAGGTTCCTATGTTCGCAAGGACGTGCAGGTTCAAGTCCTGTCAACCGCATTGCTTAATTCATGGGCTTTCCAAGTATTCGGAAAGCCCATTTTCTTTTCTAAATCCCATCAGTTGCCCAACATCATACCGAATTCATCCCATATATACTGTCGTTCCACCCAAAAACACTTCTGCTATATTTTCAATATCAGCAATGACTTCGGCAGGGTTGCCGTTTACAATCAAGATGTCCGCCTGCTTGCCAATGGCAATTTCACCTGTCAAATGGTCGATGTCAAGAGTTTCGGCGCAGGATTTTGTGGCGGCCTTAATTATTTCTAAATTAGGCATACCGTATTTTTCCATATAGCCCATTTCCCACGACATGGGCGTTGCGGGGGCGTTGTTGTAAACTACATCTGTGCCAACAACAATTTTCACACCAGTTTCATACAGATTTTTGAAATTATTTTTGTATGCAAGGGCTGCATCTTTAAAATAAGCTTGCTCGCCAACAAAAGAGCGGCCGGTGGCGTCTAAGTCTTTTTTATTCATATTTTCCAAAATGTACTCATATGTACGGGTGTAAGCAGCAATGGTGGGGCACCACACAATGCCTTTTTCCTTCATTTGTTTTGCCTGTTCAATGGTCAGGTGCGTGCCGTGTTCTATGGTGTCAAATCCGGCGTCAATTGCCATTTGAATAGACGGCTGTGTTCCGGCATGTACCGCCAGCTTTTTACCGACACGATGGGCTTCATCCACGGCGGCGTTAAGCTCTTCTTGGGTAAATTCCGGCGTGTCGGTGCGATGGCTGGCCATAATTTTAACCCAATGCGCTCCCCGCTTGATGTTATCGCGAATTGTGGCACGGACCGCCCATGGCCCGTCTACTTCAATGGAGCTTATCCAACCGTGGCCGCCGGTAAAGCAAATGGCGCAGTCTGTGGTGATAATCCTTGGCGCAACAAGATAACCCTTTCCTACAGCGTAATTGATGCTAACACAAAGGTTTTTGGGTGACGACACATCTCGCACGGTGGTAACGCCCTTGGCAAAGGCCCGCTTGGCATAATCCGCCGCAAAGTATGCCAGCTTAAAATCGTTTAAAGTGGCGGCATCGGAATGACTGGGCCAAAAACCGATATGCACGTGCATGTCAATAAGCCCGGGCAAAAGCGTTGCACCGGGATATTCTTTGACAGGCGAATCCGGATATTTTTCTTTTAGTTGCGAAACATCACCAATGTCCGCAATTTTGTCCTCTGCAACATATACGGCCTGGTCTTTAAGCACAGTTTTGCCATCACCTGTGATGATTCTCTCGGCAGTTAAAATCATTGTGTATCCCCTTTCTTTGTCGAAAATCAAATCGCTTTGTCTTATAAGACGTTTGTTATATTATAGCAGATGTTTTATAGTGGCGTAAAGGTGCATAACAAAACCCGCTAGGAATTTTGCTTCGTTTTAGACATTCATAATCTTGAAGCCACAATCACCAAGTTGCAACTACCAGAATATAATACCAGCAATGATATTTTTAAGGGGGACACTTTTCATGGTTTTTTTGAAAAGAGCCACAAAATTAACGATGCTGGCATTTTTATTGTCTATATTTGCTTTGGCGGCCTGCGCACGCGCAGAAGATGATGCCGCAGAGGGTCTGACAGTGGTAAATGTAAACGAAGTGGTGCGCTCGGTATTCTACGCACCCCAATATGTGGCCATAGAGCTGGGCTTTTTTGCCGACGAGGGCCTGGAGATTGTATTGGAAACAGGGCAAGGGGCAGACCGCTCCATGGTGGCTTTAATATCCGGCGAGGCCGACATCGGTCTGATGGGCACCGAAGCCGCCATATATGTGTATATAGAGGGGCGACAAGACCATGCCACAATCTTTGCCCAACTTACCCAACGGGCGGGTAACTTCCTGGTAGCACGAGAGGAAATGCCGGGCTTTACGTGGGATGATGTACGCGGCATGACCATTATTGGCGGCCGGCCGGGGGGTATGCCCCAAATGGTGCTGGAATATGTGTTGCACTTGCATGACATTGAACCAGGGACTGATGTAGAAATCATCACAAATCTGGCCTTTACCACCACAGCAGGGGCATTCGTCGGTGGTGTGGGGGATTTTACCGCCGAATTTGACCCCAGCGCATTAGAAATCGAAAAATCCGGCCATGGACATGTGGTGACGGGTCTGGCTAATTACACCGCCGCCCTGCCATACACGGTATATATGGCCAATCGTTCTTTTATTGAGGCTAATCCAGATATCATCCAGCGTTTTACAAATGCCATAGGACGCGGACAACAATGGGTGCGTAACCACAGCCCAGCAGATATTGCCGAAGTTATTGCACCTTTTTTCCCTCACAGCGACCTGGAAGATCTGATTTTCATTGTCAACCGATACCAGTCCCAGGATACATGGCTATATAATCCGCTGATAGATGAGGCAGGATTTTATCTGCTGCAAGATATTATGGAGCACGGCGGTGAACTTGGTAGGCGCGTAGATTTTGACACCCTAGTGGACAATTCCTTCGCAGAGGCGTCATTGGGTGCCGAGTAAAGAATTTCGTGAAATTGCAAAACCCGCTAATCATTATGATTAGCGGGTTTCCTTGCCTCCCCGAGTAGGATTCGAACCTACAACCCTCCGGTTAACAGCCGGATGCTCTACCATTGAGCTATCGAGGATCGCATCTTAATCTTTAACAACAGTGGTTATTATATCATGGTTTTTCCTTCATGTCAACAATATTTTTTAAAAAATAAACACGCTCCCGCTCTCTTCCGCAGACACGTGTCCTCCCCCTTCCCCCTCAAAACCGAACACGAGAACACCAGCCTCCGCCTTCCAGCTTCAGCCCCAACCTCCACCTTACGGCCTCGGTTTTAGCTTTAACCTTCCAGCTTCAGCCCTTACACTCCA
>WQVZ01000054.1 GCA_009785595.1 Defluviitaleaceae bacterium
CATGCCGTATACGCCGTGCTGGCTCATGCCTACGCCGTGGCCAAAGCCGCCGCCGTGAAAGATCATGCTGCCGTCTGTGGCTGCAAAGGTCATAAAGGTGGAGGGGAGGATGAAGTGGTTTGTTATGGGGGTAGCATTGTGACGGTGCAGGATTATGCCGCCGGTGGTGCGAGGTGTGAGAAGCTGGCGTATGGCGTACTCTGTGCGCACAAGGACACTGGCTGTTGTGCCGGTGATAAGCAATTCGCGGATATTGCCGCCCTGGCCACGGGACACAACCTCCATTGCCCTAAAATCACCTATGACGGTGACAAATTGGGGCGGGAAAGTATCGCCATCCGGCACCAGGAAAAGATTGGGGCTGGCGGCGGCCAAGCGGGGCAGATTTGCGGCGATGATTTCTGTAAGTTCGGCATTGGAAAGTTCCATATGCCAGCGAAACCAGGGAGAGTTGTTGTCGTGGCTTTCTATTGCGGTGTCCGTGAAGAAGGCGCGGGCGTTGGCTTCCGTGGATAGGTCGCCGAAGTTGCCCGACAGATATTGAGGCTGGGCGGTCAAATATGGCGGTGTTGGGTTGTCAAACTCTTGGGTAACGGAATTTATCCACACATCGCCGGAATTCGCCGTGTGGCCCGCAGATGTGGAGAAAAAATTGGCGGAAATAACACTGCCGTTGTGAGTTAGGTAGATACCGCGGGTTTCGTGGACGGCAGTGATGGCTGTCTGGGTCTCGGGAAAATTATTGTAAACCTGGGACATTACCGAGTCATCCACATTGGCGCCATACATATAAAAACGATTGGCAAAAAACTGGTTATATGCGTAACTGCGGGCGGTAACGGCCTGCACCTTGGCGGCTTCCGGGCCGAAAGATGCGGGCATTTCGCTGGGAATGACGGCGTAAAGGTATTCCTCCAAGGGCAACTGATTTACAATGACAAAGCCGCCGGGGCGATTGGAAATTTCGATAATACCGCGGTATTGGGGGTGAGCGCCATTAGGCCAGTTGCGGCTGATAGAGACAATCTCTGTTTTGCCGCTGTCGTTGGGTGTGATAGTTATGCGGCCGTTTGTCATGAGGTGGGTGTTTTCCAGGGGTGTAAGGCGGAATATCTCGCCGGGAGGTATTTCGATGGTATCATCATAGGTTTGGATGGTAAGGCCTGTATCGCTGCGCAGCTCCACAGTGGGATGCAGACGCCCGGCAAAACCTGTGGTGGACAGCACCACGCGGATATGCTCCGGCGTGGGGCGACGCAAAACCACAGCAGCGGCTATTTGGCCATCGCGCAGGACAAATTCCGCCACATCATATCCGATGGTCAGCTGGTTTACATTGCCCAGGGTTATGTGGTCGTAAAGCATACTGTATACGGCGAAGGAGGGGCGCAGGGGCAGATGGCCGATGTTTTCAATTTCTATAGCAATGTCGGTGACTTCCTTAATAACACCCGCGGCTACTTGGTCAAAGGGTTGTATCATCTCGGCACGGCGGCCGTTTATGTGGATATCTGCAATTCGGCCTGGTGGTAGATTAGAGCCATCAAATTTATATGTACGCTGGGCACCGCCGGAAAATATGGTAATGGTGTCGGCCGAACGGCCCATGACATATACATTGTGCAGGGTGGGGGTAGGGTTGGCTATACCCAAAATGGCCACAACATCATTGTCACGGCGTAAAATGGTTAGCTCTTGGTCAAGATGTCCGGCAAAACAAAGGCCCGATGTGGTCATGTGGCCCATGTTAGTGACAATATGGCCCTGGGGTAATAGGGGGTTAAATTGGGGTGTTATAAGTACCACAATTTCTTCCTGCACAATGCCAAAGTGGTCGGCTATGGTGGCGTCGCCGCTGATGTTTTCCAGCATTTGCATATACAGATTAACCCACAAGGCATAGGAAATAGCCAAGTGGCGATTCTGTGGGGTTAGTTGTATGCGAATTGGGTTTGCGGGGTCCAGTCTGTCCAGTATTAGCTGGGCTTGCTCTAATGTAAGCGGGCTTTCGGGGTAAAAATTAGCACCGCTGCCGCTGAGATGGTCCAGGCTGACAGCTGTATTTATAAAACGGTCGTACCACAGTCCCGCATTCGTGTCTGTAAAGTTAATGATGCGGGCCGCGTGATTGATGTCGTAAATATCGGAAAATGTAAGGGCGATCATTTTAGCTACCAAGCCGCGGGAAATAGGTATATCGTCCCCGGTGGCGTCGAATGTTGCAGGGGGTTGAGGTTCTCCGTCGGCTACAAAAGCCATAGGTATGGGCTCTATTGGCTCCACAAGTGGGCCGGGAGCGGCGCAGGCCGCAAACAGGGTCAAAACAAGCAAGAAAAGTACAGCAAAACAAACTCTTTTGTCCATGATATCCTCCTAAGAAGTGTTGGTATAATACTTCTATGCGGGTATCTCTGGATTTATGCAGACAAGCTATTAAGACTGGGGTTTTACGGAGCGTTTACGCTCCGTTGTATTACGGCTCGTGAACGAGCCGTAGAAACCACGCTTCGTAAACGAAGCGTGAAAAACCACGGAGCGTTACGCTCCGTGGCAGCAGTATCGATCTACTCATCAAAACTGTACATTTTGTGGATTGTCGGCCAGCCATTTCTCCACATTATCAAATACAATTTTGGCTCGCTTAACCATAGATTCCTTGGTGGCGAAACCTATATGTGGGGCCAGCATAGTGTTTTTGGTGGTTAGCAGAGGCTCGTCCAAATTAAGAGGCGGTTCGATATCAAAAACATCAATACCGGCGGCGGCTATTTGCCCTGTATTAAGTGCATCCGCCAGGGCGGCGCTGTCTACCACGGGGCCGCGGGCAGCATTGATCAAGATGGCGGTGTTTTTCATTTTGGCCAGTTGCTCTGCTCCTATCATGCCCTTGGTTTGGGATGTCAGCGGTGTATGCAGAGAAATTATGTCGCTTTGGGTCAGCAATTCGTCCAAATCTACAAAGTTCGCTGTGTCATCGGATGTGCCGGGGGTTGTGCTGCGTGAATGAGCAAGCACACGGCAGCCCAGCACCTTCGCCACCTGGGCCACAGCTTGCCCTATCTGCCCATAACCTATAATACCAAAGGTTTTGCCGGCAATTTCATTACCAACCAAACCGTCCTTGGTGCCGCCTTGACGCACCACGTCATTACATGGCACCAAATTGCGCATAAGACCAAAGACAAAACCAAAGACTAAATCCCGCACGGCTATGGTGGCATAACCCTGGGCATTGCATACGGTTATACCCTTGGCCACGCAGACCTCTTTGGGCAGGTGGTCCACCCCGGTAAAGGCTACGGATATAAGGCGGGCGGCATCACAATTGCTTATAAATTCTGCCGACAATGGGCTGTTGGCTACAATAAGCACTTCGGCATCTTTGGCGCGGGCAGCTTTTTCATCTGCCGTCAATGGTGCGGTGCAAAACAAAACCTCATGCCCGGCGGCTTCAAGGGGTGCGGCCAGCTGATTTAAAAGCTCCTGTGATACGGCAATTGGTTCTAACATTGCTATTTTCATAAAATATTCCTCCAATTGTTTGATATTTTTCTAAAAGTATTATATAATAAAATTATAGGCTCGTCCATGCCATGGGGAACTTTTTTGCGAAAAATTACGTTTATGGTGTGGGACTCAATATGCGAGAAGAGTGGTGATTTGATTAATGAGTGATATAGTTGTGCGGCTTAAGGGCGTGCGCAAGGTTTACCCCATGGGTGATGAGCGGATTGTGGCATTGGATGATGTGTCGCTGACATTTGAGAAGGGCAAGATATATTGCCTTGTGGGGGTGTCGGGCAGCGGAAAGTCCACATTGCTTAACCTTATAGCCGGACTGGAGCGACCAACCCGTGGCGAAATAATATTTAAGGGCAACCACATAGAAAAAATGAACGAAAAAAAGCTGGCTATATTCCGTCAGCGGTATATAGGTTTTGTTTTTCAGTCATATAACCTTATGCCTACCCTTAATGCCCTGGAAAACACCACCCTGCCGTTGATTTTTCGCCGGACACCGGCTAAAATACGCAACAAAAAAGCTATGAAAATGCTAAAGGCCGTGGGACTTGCCAACAGATGGCGGCACAAGCCCAGCCAAATGAGCGGCGGCCAGCAGCAAAGGGTAAGTATAGCCCGCGCGTTTGTTAATGATCCAGAGGTTGTCTTTGCTGACGAACCCACGGGCAATCTGGACACCAGAACCACCGAGATTATGATGAACCTTATTTGCAAATTGGCCAAAACGCACAATCAAACCCTTATCCTGGTGACGCATAATTTGGAGCTTTCTAGATATTGCGACGAGGTTATACATATCCGGGATGGCAAAATTGAAAAAATAGAGCATGTAAACAAAATTGAACCGGTTGAAGAAGTGGAGCAGGCTGAAGACACAGAACAAATTACGGAGGTATGTGTATGAAAAACCGCAAAATAGTCGCAAAAATATTGGTCTTTGCCATGTTTTTTGCCGTGTTTACCTATTGGCCTGTTACCAGTGTGCAAGCCAATATTTTTGAGGTGGAAGCCGGGGTGCTGGCCACGCGCCAGCTGCAAGTGGACTTGCCGCAAGGGGCAACGGACACATTTGTCACATGGGGTCTTGTATCAGGACAGGGCTTGGTTATTGTGCCGCGCTTGGGCACGGGCGGGGCCGTAAGCCTGGATATTTTTGCGCCGGAAGACAGCGCGGGCCAGATATTTCTTGCGGCTATCAATGTTTCATATATGCTTGATGGGGTACACGCCCACGAAGAACGTACAATAACCGTGTCTGTGGCGGATAGGGCACCAACACCCACCCCAACACCCACACCACAAACCCCTGTAATACAAATGACAGCACCTAGCCGCTATATTGCTATGGAGCCCGGGGTTTCTCGCGTGGTCAATGTTACCTTGCATAATAACTCCGATTTTGCCGCTTCTCGTTTCCAAATTTTGCCGAGGGTTAATGCCAATTTTGTGGTAGAGGTAGTGGGAGAATTACCGTCATTTAACCTGGGGGCCAATGCTCAGCGCAGCTTTCAGCTTCGTGTGACCCCTCATGCAAGCCTGGAGGGCGGTGTATTTAACGTGCCTTTTGACATTACATACGAAAACAATGTCCGTACCCTGACGCGGGTTACGAAGGAGCTTGTTGTGCGTATTGAAGAGCGTCCGGAAACCCCAACCATAGACCCGCGTGTTATGATAACAGAATTTACCACAAACCCCGTAACCATAGATGCCGGACAGGATTTTTCTATTAGTGCTGCGTTGCGTAATGTTACCAGAGTCCAGGCCAATAATGTGCAACTGTCTGTTGGGGGTTTTGCCCAGGCGGGTTTTGTTGCACGTGGTGCCACCAACAATTTTGTCGGCGGTATTGCCGCAAACAGCACCAATAATGTTTCCTTTGACATGACAGCCGGAGCTAATATGACCAGTGGGTCTCATCCCATAACATTAACCCTGCGGTATGACAACGCGGACGGCACCGTGCGCACGGAGGAAATGACCTTTTATGTTACCGTGCGAAGCGAAAACGACCGCCAGGACACATATACCGAACGTGCCCGTCTGGCTGTGACAGCCATATCCCGCCCTACCGGCATTTTTAGTGTGGGGCAAGAGGCGCGGTTTGAAGTAACCATACAAAACAACGGCGAGCGCGCCGCAAACAACCTGCGCATTACCGCCGCGCCGGATACAGGCATTGTGCCCCGTCTGGCCAGCGTGCAAACCCTTACAACCCTGGCTGTGGGCCAAAGCCATACTTTCACCTTTGCTTTTTCGCCCACTGCGGCCACCAATACCCAATTTTACAACATAGGCTTTACAATAGCGTACGACACCGGGGGAACACCCGGCGAGGGTGGAACTGCCGCAAGGGATAGTTTTGAACAATTTACCGGTCTTGCGGTGTACAATCCGCCGGAAGATGAAAGAGAACCTGATGAAGATCTTGTGCGGTCTACCCCGCGGATAATTATAGACAGATATGTGCTGGGGCCGGACCCGGCGGTGGTTATGGCAAATTCGGAATTTGACCTAACCCTAACCATTCTTAACACCCACAGTTCCCGTGCTATTGGCAATATACTTGTTACCTGGCAGGTAATTGGTGTGGCATCGGGGCCGGACGCCGGCGGCGGCGCTACATTTATCCCGGTAGAATCTTCCAACACATTCTTTATAGACCACATACCACCCCGCGGCACATACGAACAGCACCTGCGTCTGTTTGCCATACCCGATGCGGCATCACGCAACCACACCATTACCGTAAGCTTTGCATACGAAGACATGGACGGTAATGAATTTACAGCCTCTACGGATATTGGCGTAAATGTGCGCCAACAGCCCCAGTTAAATTTGGACAATGTGTCCATACAAGATGTGGCCACCCTGGGCAGCCGTGTAAATATCAGCTTTAATGTACAAAACACAGGCCGCAGCACCCTGCATAACCTGCGCATACGCTTTGAAGGCGAAGGTATAGATGCCGGTGACGCCGACAGAATTTTCGGAAGAATGGAAGGCGGTATGTTTGATAATTTCTGGGGCAGTTTTTTCCCTATGGTGCCAGGCCAAACCACCGTACGTATGATATATTCGTTTAATGATGATATGCAAGTGCTGCATGAGGGATATCAAGAGTTTCCCCTATATGTAATGGGGGGCTTTGATGAATGGAACGGCGGCGGCGATTGGGATAGGCCCGGTTGGGACGACCCATGGGGCGAAGGCGAAGGCAGCGAAGGCAGCCTTTGGAGCAGCCCATGGTTTTGGGCAGCCTGCGGCGGCGGCCTGCTTCTTGTGGCAGGGGGAACCATAGCCGGTGTGGCCATAAAACGGCGCAAAAACGGTGTGGATTTTGATTTGGATGATTATAGCTTTGATGATGTAGACGAATTTTAAGCGCGCTTAACTATAGCCAATATCTACGGAAAGGGGAGGGGATATGCGCATACGTGATGTATTTTTTATGGCCCTGCGCAGTATGTTAAAGCGCAAAATGCGCACGCTGCTAACCGTCATGGGTGTGGTTATTGGCAGTGCCGCCATTACCATAATGATAAGTCTTGGCGTGGCCGTAAATATGGCCTTTGACCAGCAAATAGAAGAACTTGGTGCCAGAGCCCTAAGGGTAGAGATATGGAACAACACATGGAATTTGGGCCCCCATGATTTGGTTATTGACGAAGACATGGTGCGGCGTATACAGTCCATAGACGGTGTGCGGGTGGCAACACCCATGGTCAACAGCTGGCTTAATTTTGTGTCCGGCCGATATGTGGCCCAGCTGGATGTGGTGGGTATATTGCCGGAAGCCATGGAGGCATTAGGTCTTAATGTGGCCGAAGGCCGCCCGCTGGACGACGACGAGGGCTTGCAGATAGTTTTTGGTGCCCATGCCCGCAGGTCTTTCAGAGACCCGCGTAATATGAATATGCATTTTTGGGAATGGCAAGAAATGGGCATAGAAGCCGATGTAGACCTCATAGATGTGTATATACGTGCGTCTTTTGACCATATGTTTGGCATGCCTGATCAAGGCCACGGCCAAAACCAGAATGCTCCGCGCCCATATCTTATCCAGGGCGTAGGTATTATACAAGAAGTGGAATGGGATTGGGACACCACCAACAGGCATTATATGCCGCTGCAACAGGTTTTGGACATAGAAAGCGACAGAGACAGGCATTTTGCAGGTATGGGCGGTGGTTTTGGCAGAAATTCTCAGTCCGTGGACGAGGTTGGCTTTAGCAGCGTGGTGGTTATAGCCGAAAACGCCAATGTTGTATCTTATGTGGCAGAGACAATACGCGACATGGGCATTGAAAACGTGTGGTATTCTATGGACTGGATAGAACAGCAGCGTCAGTCCGGCCAAGCCCTGCAAAACCTGCTGGCGGCCGTTGGCGCGGTGTCGCTGTTTATTGCGGCCATAGGCATAATGAACACCATGATTATGGCCATATACGAGCGCACAAAGGAAATTGGTGTTATGAAGGTTATTGGTGCCACCGTAAAGGACGTACGTCGTCTCTTCTTGCTGGAAGCCGCCATGATAGGTGCCTTGGGCGGCGCTGTCGGCCTTGGACTGTCGGCATTGATATCATACCTGCTTAACAATGCCGAACTACCTTTCTTTGACAATATTGTCTGGGGCGGCACGGCCTATGTCAGTGTCATCCCCATGTGGTTATATGGCTTGGCCTTTGGGTTTTCTTGTGTAATTGGACTGCTTTCGGGCTCTTGGCCTGCAAGAAGAGCCACAAAAATTAGTGCACTGGCGGCTATTAGGACGGAGTAAGATGGCATGGGCAGAAAAACAGAAAACAGCGGATTTGTTTGCATAAACTGTGGTGGACAGGTTTCGCCCATCAAGAAAGGGACAATACGCAATCATTGTCCCTTTTGCTTGCATTCCTTGCATGTGGATATAGAAATTGGCGATAGACAAAGCCTGTGCGCAGCACCAATGACCCCGCTGGCTGTGGAATATAACAGCCAAAAGGGCTGGCAAATCCTACACAAATGCCAAAAATGTGGCTTTGCCCGCAAAAATATGGCCGCGGATGACGATGATATTGACGAGATTACGAAAATTATGCGCGGCGGGGCTTATGCACCCCGCCCGAAGTAAATTTTCTAAAAAGTCTTGACAAGGACAAAAAACCCATTTATAATAGTCAATGTTGGTTATGCGGCGGGATAGCTCAGTTGGCTAGAGCATGCGGTTCATACCCGCAGTGTCGGGGGTTCAAGTCCCTTTCCCGCTATTAATAAATACCAAATGCAAAAAACCCCGCTGTTTTGTCTATGGCGGGGTTTTGCTTGTTGTCTATTTTATTTATAACCTGTCAAAATATGTTCCCAGCACTTCTCGTGCATATTTCTTTTTGTTGGATTTAGCAAAACAGTTTACGCAAATTTTATCGTCAATTCTGATTTGTGCTGCCAGTGTATCCATTTCTTTCGAAGAAAGCCCAAGCTCGCCACCCATCAGTTCAAATTCTGCGTTAAAAAAGTCCAGCATGTCCTCTACATCACTTTTCATAAACCGCCCCAAAACCTTGCGGCATATGGTATTGAGTATAGATCCCAATCCGCCGGCCCCTATTATGCCGGCAACAATCCAAAGCATGGTGTTTTCTGCTACCACGGCCAGGGCGGTGTTTGTGCCGAACATCCATCCCGCTGTTCCGCCCACAAGCAGGCTGGTGGACAAGATAAGGTTTATTATCAGTTGCTTGCGGGATATTTTTTTCCTGGCATAGCTATACAGGTCAAAAGACACAAGAATTAGGGTAGACAAAAGCCGCGTCCAGATATTTGTTCTAAGGATTTGAAAGGCACTGCGCAGGATAATGCGCGGGCCTATTGATATAAGATTAATAACCATGGTGGCCAGCTTTGGTATTATCATCTTAACCAGCCCTTTTCCGCCAAGCAGGCTTTTTTTGGCCTTGCTTAGCTTTATGCGCCTTTGTGTCGTTTCGGCCATATCCGCCGCTCCTTTTATATAATATACACTGCTACTAATATCACTGCCAGCACGCCGCCGATGGCCACACATATGCTACGGAAACTTAGGTCTATGGCCTTTATTTTTTTGAAGATTTTAGCGCGGGAGACATAATATTTGAAAATAAGATAACCCGCGGCCAGACTGGCCGCAAATATGCCTACTTTTTGGAAATAACCAAATATATCTACACGAGCATCTACGCCAAAGAGGAAATAAACCAGCTGACTGCCAAAAATGCCGCCCATAAGGCACAAAAAGCCCAGAGCCAACACGGCAAACTGTTTGTTCGCATCCATCTTTACTACCTCGCCATCATGGTTGCCGGTTAACATGGTGGAGTATTTGACAAAGGAAACAATGGTGCCCAGGGACATAAAAATTAATATGCCGTTAAGCAGCCAATCGGCACCATACGCTATGAAATATTTGGATATCATGCCGTTAAACAGCGGTGCGCCGGTAATGCCTAATATGGCCATAATAGTGGCCACGCCCACAATGGGATATCGCTTCATTACACCGCGTATTTTGTACACATCCCGCGTGCCATAGGCTTTTATAATAAGCCCCGCGCCCAAAAACAGCCCACCCTTGAAAAATGCGTGGTTAAAGACATGGTACAGCGCCCCGGTTTGGGAGATGGGGTCAGGCATATTAAGACCCGTCATGATAAGACCAACCTGGGACACGGTGTGATAAGCCAGTATAAGTTTGATGTCGGATTGGCTCATGGCCAGCACAAAGCCTGCAATGCCCGTGACTATACCTAGCACCATAAAAAACTGGCTGGCGGCTATTGGTTCAAAAACATCTTGAAAACGTATGAACAGGTACACGCCGCTTTTGATATGGACGCCGGAAAGCAGTGCCGAAACCGCGGGCGGTGCGCCGGGAGTGCCATGGGCCTTGGGCAGCCAGCTAAACAGAGGCATGAGGGCGCATTTTAGGGCAACAGTAGTCATTATTAGGGCATAGGGCAGCATCATGGCGCTTGGGGGATGACTTTCCCGCAGGACCGTGGCAGCTACCTCAAAATCCAGCACCCCGGTAAGCATGTATAAATAACCTACGCCCAGCAGATAGAATTTTATTACCACAATATTGACCATCAGATAAATTATGCCGTCGTACATGGCCCGGTTGTCCCGGTTAAACATTATCAGTATAGCGACAACCAAGGTGACAACCTCTATCAACACAAAGACGTTGAAAAAGTCCCGGGTGAGAAAGATGCCGATAAGGGCACTTTGCCACAAAAACATCAACAGCCAAAAGAACTTGCCGTTTTGCTGGTTAAAGCTGTATATGGATGCAATGAGAAACATAAAGGTGGTGAGGAGGATGAACAC
>WQVZ01000055.1 GCA_009785595.1 Defluviitaleaceae bacterium
ATGGGCAAGACTTCCCCTCCCGTGATTTTTGAAGTGTGGTAACTCCATTATATCACTTGAGAGGGGTGAGTCTTGTTTTTTGTTACCCATGTATTGTAGCACAACACTAATACATAAATCGGTTTATATCCTCCCTTTCGATACCCTTGTGCATGGCCATATTAATGGCATTGGCAATGATATTGGACAGCCAGCCAACAACTTCGCCAATTTCTTTTGGGGTAACAAACATATTGCCAACCGTGGGGTCTATGGCGGCGTGCATAGCGGCATATTTATCCGAATCTTCAAGGTTTTCCAGAGTTTGTATAAAGCTTAGCCCGCTACCGACGGCATCTGGGGCCTCTTCGGCCAGTTGATGCAAAAACAGGCCCATAGCATCCGTGGCGAATATAGCGGCATCCACCACCGTGGGCACGCCAATGGCTATGACAGGCACGCCAAGGTTTTCTTTATTAAGGGGCATACGTCTGTTGCCCACGCCGGCCCCGGGAGATATGCCGGTATCCGTAAGTTGGATGGTTTGGTTGATGCGGCTTATTTTGCGAGCAGCCAGGGCGTCGATGGCAACAACAAGGGCGGGCTTTACGTGGTTAACCAAGCCCCGCACCACTTCGCCTGTCTCTATGCCTGTCATGCCCATAACACCAGGGGCCAGGGCACACAGGGGGCGCAGACCATCAAGTCCCACAGGCAGGTCATCCATAATATGGCGTGTGATAAGCACCTTGGAAACAACCTGCGGCCCCAAAGAATCTGGAGTGACGCTGCGGTTGCCCAGGCCGATAACTAACACTGTGCCATCTACACCTTGCACAAGCCGGGCCAAATTGTCGGTTAATATAGTGATAATTTCCTCGTGGACAGCCACATTGTTTACTTTTATTTCCGGTGATTCTATGGTAATATAATGACCCTGGGCCTTACCCATGGCGGCGGCACCGGACTCGTTTACAATGCGCACGGTGTTAACCATAATGCCGTTTTGATCATAATTGTCAACCTCAACACCATCTATATACCCGCCATCACCGTCTTGAAGCTGCTCGGCCATTTCCAGGGCTAGGTCTGTGTAAATATTCTCCATTAAAACCCTCTTTTCACAATCTTTGAGGGTAGTATTTGCATATTTGGCCCGGTAAATTCATCTTTGTGTTGTCAACAGCGGCACATAACCTGTTTTTTCTATTATGCGCTGGCCTTGGGGTGATAAAATCCAATCTATAAACAACCTTGCTCCGCTACTGGGTTCACCATTTGTAACAGCATAAAAATTATCGACAAAAGGATAGATGCCGTTTTGGATGTTTGCCACGGAAGGCTCCACTCCATCCACACTTAAAACCCTGGCATTAGGGTTTGCGTGCATTGTTGTGGCAAAAAACCGGTAGGAATATCCAATGGCCGGCTGCACTCCCTGCCATATAACCGACACCTGCTGCATCAAGCTGTTTGTGCCGATTAAACCGGCACAGGGCAGGGGCTGTGGCGCCTGGATAGGAATATCGCCCATAATTATCTGCAACCCGGTTTGGCTGCCGGAACCTTCGGGCCGTTGAAAAGCGATAATTCTGCCGCCTTCGGGCCAGCCAAGGGTGCGCCAATAGGCGGTTTTGCCGGAATATATATTGCGTATTTGCTGATATGTGATGTTATACATAGGATTTTCATTGCCCACCAAAAATACAAAGGCTTCGCGTCCTATGGGGGTAAAACGCAAGTCCGCCCCGGCGGCCCTCGCGGCGGCAACTTGCTGCCCGGATGCGCCGGCCACAAATATGACGTCCCGCTTGCCGGCTATAAGCGCTTCATATGCACTTCGGGTGCCAGTGCTAAGGACATGCTCCGGCAAAAAGGCCGCTTCATCAAACACAGCCTCCGCAAAGGCGGCGAAAATAGGGAAGAGCGCCGTGGCGCCGTCCAAAATTGGCAAATCAGCATTTAGGGTCAAAGTGGACTCCTCATCAAGTCTGGCAATTTTTGAATCTTCGACAAAAGGCGTGAACGCGATTAGATCCATTTGCTGCTCCTGTGCCTCCGACATGGACATATTTATCCACCAATTGCCCCGCAATGCTGTAGGAAACAACGCAACAGCTAAAACCACCAACAGTGCAAACACCGCCGAAACCGGGGCAAATTGCCTGGTATGTTTCATCCACAAAAGGGCAGTTACGCCAGACGCACCGACTATTACCATGGCCACAGGCATCATGCCGACGATGTTGTCAATATCCCAAAAAGTGGTGAAGTATTCGTATCTGTGTAGCATATATCCGCCGAAAATCCATGCAAAAAGTATGATAACTATGCGCGATGCGATCCATGCTATCTTTTTGATCATATTATTAACCCCTACATGTTCATAGTCAAAGCCCCTGTGCCGGAAAGGAAACTTGTCGTGACAATAAAAACTAATGGCCATGCGACTGCAATGGCCGAAATTATCATTCCTGCTTTGCCTACATGCTCCTTGCCTTTGCACAGGGCGGCAATACCCACAATCACACCGGCAATTGGGAAAACACTGATGAATACGAGGACAAACACATCCGGCTGACCTAAAAATAGCACAAAAGGTATGACATTAAGCAGCGGCGCGGCGATAGGAAAGTCTAGCCGCTTTCTTTTCATAAGCAATCGTTTCCTTTCCTACATGCCAATAATTACGACGCTTGATGCAGCGGTTGCAAGAATTACTGCGATAAAAACAACCGGCAAGGCAACCGCAATACCGGCAATTACAGCCCCAGCTATACCTATTTGATTTTTACCCCTAGATAGAGCGATAATGCCCATTATAAGCCCAAAAAGCGGCGCAAGGATGGTCAGCAACAAAAGAAATAAGAAATCGTGATGAAGCATAACGAGTAGAATAGAAACGAGAGGGGCAATGCTAAATGCCAATGCGGTGATGGGTAAATTCAGCTTATTTGCGGGCTTGCTTTCCATGGGCAACCGCCTCCTTTACATATTCATAATAACCATAGTACTTGACACACCGGGGAAAATAATTGCTACCGCAACAAAAATAATAGGCAGAACAAGTGCGATACCGGCAATGACCACACCGGCTTTACCTATGCGCTCTTCGCCTTTTGATAAAGCAAAAGCGGCCGTCACAAAACCGGCAAAAGGCAATAAGATACCAAGGAGTATTGACAAAAAGAATGCAAACGAAAAGCCGAAACAAAGCACCAACGCCAAAATAGGCAACTCCAGATTGTTTCTGGGCTTGTTTTTCATGGGCAAACACCCCTTACAGATTTTTGATTTTAAACTCTTTTTCTGTTTCGCGGCGGGCGTCGCGCTTGGCTATGTCGTGGCGCTTGTCGTATTGCTTTTTGCCTTTTACCAATGCTATGTCCAGCTTTACCAAAGAGCCTGTAAAGTAGATTTTTAGGGGCACGATGGTAAAACCTTCCCGGGTGACGGCACCTATCAGACGGTTTATCTCGTGGCGGTGCAGCAGCAGGCGGCGGCGGCGCATGGGGTCTTTTTGATGAATATTGGCGTGGTCGTATGGACTGATGTGCATGTTTACCACGAAAGCCTCACGATTGCGCACATCCACGTGGCTGTCTGCCAGGTTGCAGCGGCCCGCCCGCAGGGATTTTACCTCCATGCCAAAAAGTTCTATGCCGGCCTGAAAGGTTTCTTTGATAAAGTAGTCGTGGTGGGCCTTGCGGTTTTGGGCTATTAGCCTGTATTTGCGTTCTTTTTCCATATTTATTGCTCCTTTGCTTCTTTCATATCTAGCTTTATAATTATACCCCCTGTGAGCGTGGCGGGTCAGGTTTGCCATTACAATTATTGTAAACCAAAACGGTGCATATTGCAATATTTTCCTAAAAGTATTATAATGGAGGGGGCGAACTGTGACCGAAAGGAGTGCCACATATGCGAAGAAGGGCCGGAAAGCCGTATTTGTCCGCTATTGAGCAAACGCGCAAGCAGTATTTGCGCTTTAAAGTAATATCGCTGACTACTATAGCCTTGCTGCTGGGCGGATTGGGGGCGATGGTGTATGTTAATTATGACTATATGCTGTTTAGGCATATCATGACCCGCCATTATATCCACACGGAAACCATGGATACGCTTTTTGCCGGGCATTTAGGTTTTGTGCCTGATGGTTATGGACGGCATTTTGATAATTTGGTGATATCAATTGTTACCCGAGAAATACGGGGTGTGGACGGGGATAGATATACCTATCAATATACTCCGGCGCAGCATGTGGCCCAGCAGGAAAGGGTACGGGTACGGGCGGCGAGCGCGGAATTTTATGA
Organism: Defluviitaleaceae bacterium; assembly: GCA_009785595.1. Classification (GTDB taxonomy): domain Bacteria; phylum Bacillota; class Clostridia; order Lachnospirales; family WRAX01; genus WQVZ01. The sequence goes on from WQVZ01000055.1 coordinate 4,293, forward strand.
AGCGGCGGCGGGTGTGGGTTATTTGTTTTTGCCTAATATTTCGCCATATGTGCGGGATTTTGTGTTTGATAATCGGGAGGAAATCAACGGGTTTGACAATTTGATATTGGATTTGCGTGGTAACAACGGCGGCACTTTGGATGATTTTCAGGCCATTGCCGGGTTGTTTTTGGAACGTGGTGCGACCATTGGACGCGAAACGGCACGATGGGGGATTTTTAGCGCCCACAGGCGGTCCCGTGGTGATAAGTTTTTTGAATTTGACAATATAGTGATATTGCAAAACGAGCGCACCGCCAGTGCTGCCGAGGGGTTAATCATGGCTTTGGCGGAGAATTTGGATAACACAACAATTGTGGGGGTGCAAACATACGGTAAGGGCATTGGTCAGGCTACGCTGCCATTGCGCGGTGGTTTTGCGGTGCGGGCCACAGTTATTTTAATAGAGACGCCATTGGGTTTTACTGTGCATAATGTGGGTATTACGCCGGATATTGAGTATGATGGCGAGGGGATTGTGGAATTTGCGCTGGGGTTGATTGATAATGGGTAAAATATCGCGGGAGGATGCATTTATATTATGGCTGATGAGCCTGGAAATTGGCGACCCATGGCGTGTTTTGCAGCGTTTTGGCACGGCGGAGGGGGTTTTTCGCAGCGGAATTTTCGGCAGCAATCGCGATGGGCTGGAAAAGCTGGTGCGACAAGCAGAGGCGTGGCTTGACGAAGGGATATGCTTTATTTCCCATAAAAATCCTGACTTTCCGGCACGATTGCAGACTATGCCCGACAAGCCCTTGGGGCTTTTTGTGGTTGGCGATTTACCTGATGCCATCTTGCCTGCTGTAGCCATTGTGGGTGCGCGGGACAATACCCATTACGGCCGCCAAGTGGCGCGGCAAATTGCAGAAGAACTGGCAGCGGTGGGGGTTGTTGTGGTAAGCGGCATGGCCCGTGGGTTGGATGCCCATGCCCATGAAGGAGCGTTGGCGGCACGAGGTTTGACCGTAGCGGTAATGCCCAGCGGCGTGGACGTGTGCTATCCCGCTGAGAATTTTCAGACTTATCGCCGCGTTAGAGAGACGGGTTGTGTGGTGTCGGAATTTTTCCCTGGCACACGGCCGCAAAGATGGAGTTTTCCTGCCAGAAACCGCATTATAACTGCCATGGCCGATGTGCTTGTGGTGGTGGAGGCAGGGGAGCGCAGCGGCACATCAACCACGGTTAGCCATGCTTTGGCCCAGGGTAAGGAGGTTTTTGCGGTACCCGGGCGTATTTTTGATAAGAAAAGTGCAGGTACAAATCAACTTATAAAGCAAGGTGCGCATATACTCACTACATATTTGGATGTGTTGCTGGCATTAAAAGAACAGCGGCATTTGGCAGGTTTTTTTGATGTAGCTACCAAAGCTTCTTCTGGTCGTTTATGTGTGGCCGAGGAGAAGTTAACGCAAAATTTTAACCCGCCTCTTGCAACCGACGAGGCTTTAGTGTATGATTGTTTAAGTTATGATGCGGTGACAGTAGATTATATTGCCTACAAAACGGGCCTAGATATTGCCGGGCTTAATAAAATGCTGTTGGATATGGAGCTTGCAGGGCGTATAAAAAAGTTGCCGGGGCAGAAGTATATAAGGAATTGAAAACGGAAAATTGAAAATAGATTGAAGGTGCTGGAGTGGCAAAAGTAGTGGAGAAAAAGAAAACCGTGAAAAAAGAGACAAAAGGCAAGAATTTGGTGATTGTAGAATCGCCGGCCAAGGCAAAAACTTTAAAGAAGTTTTTGGGGGCGTCATATAAAATCGAGGCAAGCATGGGCCATGTGCGTGATTTGCCTAAAAGTGAGCTGGGCATAGAACCCGATAAGGATTTTGAGCCAAAATACATCACCATACGCGGCAAAGGCGACCTTTTGGCAAAGTTGCGCAAAGAGGCCAAGGCGGCCAGCAAAGTATATCTGGCAACGGATCCGGATAGAGAAGGCGAGGCTATTTCTTGGCATCTTATCCATGCTCTAAAAGTAGAGCCGGAAAAAACCGCCCGCATTACATTTAATGAAATTACCGCCACAGCGGTGAAAAATAGCATAAAAGAAGCCCGTGCGGTGGATATGCGTTTGGTTGATGCCCAGCAGGCACGCCGTGCATTGGATAGGGTTGTGGGTTACAAAATCAGTCCATTGCTGTGGAAAAAGGTCAAAAAAGGTCTTAGTGCCGGGCGTGTGCAGTCTGTGGCACTAAAAATTATTTGCGACCGCGAAGAAGAAATTGACAATTTTATACCCGAAGAGTATTGGACAATAGAGGCCCTGCTGGCCAATGGCAAGAAAAAGCAGTTTGAGGCCAGGTATCACGGCGAAGGAGACAAACGCAAAAAGCTGACCTGCAAGGCCGATGCCGATGTTGTACTCGCGGCCGCCAAGGGCAATTTTGTGGTGAAGGAAGTAAAAAAATCTCAGCGGCACAGAAAACCTAATCCGCCCTTTATCACATCTACCCTGCAACAAGAAGCCGGGCGGGAGCTTAATTTTGCTACCCGCAAGACCATGATGGTGGCCCAGCAGCTGTACGAGGGTGTAGACGTGGCTGGCCGTGGCGTTTTGGGTTTGGTCAGCTATATCCGTACGGACTCCACACATCTTTCTGACGAAGCTTTTGCAGCCGGCAAAGATTATGTATTAACTAATTTTGGCGAGGCATATGCTTTGACGGAAAAACCTGTTTACAAGGTAAGTCGCAGGGCGCAGGAGGCCCATGAAGCCATCAGGCCTACCGATGTAAACCTTAGCCCAGAAGACATAAAAGACAGCTTGAGCAAAGATCAATACAAGCTATATCGCCTTATTTGGCGGCGTTTTTTGGCCAGTATTATGACGCCCGCGATCTTTGACACCGTGGCGGCAAAAATAGAGTGCGGCGGTCAGATTTTTCACGCAACCGGCTCTGTACTGAAATTTGAAGGCTACAAAAAAGTATATTTGAGCAAAGAAGAGGAAGAGGACGACCAAAAAACCCTGCCGGAGCTTGTGGAGGGCGAGGTTGTGAAGTTGGTAAAAATCACGCCGACCCAGCATTTTACCCAGCCGCCGCCGCGCTACACTGAAGCCGCGCTGGTAAAAGCCCTAGAAGAAAACGGTGTGGGGCGACCATCCACATATTCCCCTACAATATCCACCCTTACCACCCGGGGTTATGTGACGCGGGAGCAGAAGGCCCTGCATCCCACAGAGCTAGGGGCCGTTGTAAACACCATTATGGTGGAGAATTTTGAGCAGATTGTGGACATAGATTTTACCGCCAACATGGAGGATACCCTGGACAAAGTAGAAGAAGGAGAAGTGGCCTGGAAGGACATTTTGCGCCAATTCTACTATCCATTTGAAGAGAAGATACAGGAAGCCACAGAGAATATCGGCGAAGTTGAAGTGCGGGACGAAGAAACCGACGTGCTTTGCGAAAACTGCGGCCGCAATATGGTGATAAAATTTGGTAGATATGGCCGTTTTCTGGCCTGCCCGGGTTTTCCGGACTGCCGCAACGCCAAGCCTCTTTTCGAGGACGCCGGCGTGGCTTGTCCTCTCTGTCAAGGCAAGGTGCAGATAAAAAAGACCAAAAAGGGCCGCATATACTTTGGCTGCGAAAACAGCCCCACATGCGAATTTATGTCATGGAACAAACCTACAGGCCAACCATGCCCCCGCTGCGGTCAGCCCCTTGTGGAAAAAGGCACCAAAAACAAGAAGATTTGCTGCACAGATGATAAGAATTGCGGGTATTTTGCGGAAATTACAGAAAAAGCCGACGACGAATAGACGAAAAGCCGCCTGGAATATGGCGGCTTTGATTTATTCCAAGTCTTGCAGACTCATTTTTTCCACTTCCCGCAGACGATTACGCTTGCTCCTTGTTGCCCTATAAATGACAAGCAAAATTGCCGTGGGTATGTTCATTAGCAAGAAGGTGTAAAAAACACCTGCGATGGCACCGGGTATCGCTTCTCGGCTTCCGCTTCCGGAAATTATGGTTGTTACCAATTCTCCGTCTATAAATTGTGACATTGTGAGCGGCCCAATCTCAACATACGCCGCCATACCAATGACGGCTATTAGTGAAAAGCCAAATGTAATGAGGGGTAACAATAGCCCCAACCATTTACTGTCTTTCCTCGATAAATATATTTGCAAAACCACTGTGCCTACAAAAATTGCAAACAGAAAGACTAAAAATAAAACTCCATCAATTGCTGTGGTTGCCATTGGTCTTTCCTCCGATCTTTTTATATTCTGAAATTAGAATTTTCGCCGTATCAAAATCAATTTTGTCACTGACGGCCAGGCGTTTGATAAGGGCGATATACGGCTCGTTAGACGTATCTTCGCTAATTTGTATTTTTTGGATAAGTTTATCCAGCCGCAGGCGCACGGTTGGGTAAGTTACCCCGTATTGTTGTGCGATTTCTTTTAACGAACCGGAAGCCTGCAAAAACTTCTTGATGAAAGTGATGTCTTCGTCTTCAAGGCTTACCATCCATTCCGGCACAATTTCTATGGCCATACAAAATGCCTCCTTGTCTTTACTATTTACTTTAATAATATTAAGTATAACTTTAAATAATATTAAAGTCAATAGCGAAAGTAAACTTTTTGCAAGTATCATCGTATATATTAATGGCAAGGGGGAGGCACCCCAGATGCATGGCCGAGCAGCGATACTTTGTGTCGTGACCAGGCTATGATAAAAAACAGCGGATTGCCGGTAATTTACGTAAAATTGAGGTGACTTATGGAGCCTGAAGTCATTGTATATGACGAAAAAGGCGATGCCGTTGGCAAGACATTTGGGCGGCGTGCCAGGCAGCTTGTGGCCAAAGGACGGGCGCGGTGGGTGGATGAAACCCAAGGCGCGGTGGTTTTGGTTGATGGAGACGGAGGAGACGGTATTTATAGCAAATTAAGTTGATAACACTATCGGATTATGCTATAATCACCTTAAGGGGTGATAGTTATGGCATATTCATTAGATTTGAGAGAAAAGGTAATTAAGCACAGGCAGACACATACGCTG
>WQVZ01000056.1 GCA_009785595.1 Defluviitaleaceae bacterium
CGTCGGATGTGCTTGCTTCAAAGTAATCGTCCAGCTCTGTAATTTCGGCACTGTCCATGCCAAAAGCCGAAAGAAAACGCCAAAAACACTGCTCTTCGTGGAGATTATACACAGGCAGATACACAGTGCCCTGGTGCAGATTGTTTTTAGGTAAAGGGAAGTCGGTTTGATAATGCTCCATGTAGCTATTGTCCAGCTCTCTATGGGGCATCATATTTGTTAAGCCATCGGCAGGAAAATTAATGTTAAAAACAAGCACGGCGGCCAACGCCAAACAGACAACACCCGCGCTATAATAAATTTTTTTGCGCATAATATCAGCTCCAGATTATACATACTCTGTTCACCGATATTATGCGCAGATATACAAACATAATTCATTTTACATTTTACGAGAAGTATTTAACACCGGATTTGAATATCATTTGCTCAAAATTGCCGGGTATGTTTTTGTACAGGCCGCCGCGTTCGCTGTGGCACATTTTGCCCAAAACACGTCCGTCCGGACTTGTCACGGCTTCTATACCACATACGGAGCCGCCGGGATTGTGTGGGAATTCTTCGGTGGCATTGCCGTCATGGTCCACATACACCGCGGCCACCTGGCCATTTTCAAACAACCCGCTTACAACCGTTGGGTCGGCCACAAACCGCCCCTGGCCATGGGATGCGGCCACCGTATGAACATCGCCCAAACCAACCCCGGCAAACCATGGAGACTTGTTGGATATAATTTTTGTGGACACCAGGCCGGACGCATGGCGGCCTATGGTGTTGGGGGCCAAAGCCGGGCCGCCCACAGTTGGTGCAGTTATTTTTCCGTGAGGTACAAGTCCTAATTTGAGCAACGCTTGGAAACCGCTGGAAATGCCTATCATCAAGCCATCGCGGTTATCTAAAAAGTCTGTCAAAGCCTCGCCAACAGCGGGCTTTTTGAATATCGAACCAATAAACATACCCGAACCCTCCGGCTCGTCTCCTGCGGCAGAATCACCTAAAACAGCGACAATCTGCGCCCGGCCAATGCGCTGTGCCAATTGGGCCACGCTTTCCTCTAGGTCTGTGGGGCTAAGGTTGTTTATCACAAGCAAATCACAAACCGCCCCGACTTCTTCGAATTTCCGCGCCACATCCCATTCGATGTTGGTGCCGGGGAAGATTGGTATAAGCACATTTGGCCGCGCCACCTTGTTTTTGGCCACAATTATATTTTTGGCTGTATAGACTGGTGAAGGCTTTATATTGCTGGGTTTTGCGTCTTTAACAGTGGTGGGGAAAACACCCTCCAAGGTCTGCGTCCACGCGGCGATGCATTCGTTGATGCACATACTCTCGCCGTTTATTACAAGAGAGCCGCTATCCGTAGTCTTGCCAATTGTCAGCAGATTTTCTGCCGCAGCATCTCCACATATCTCCAATACAAAATTAGCTGGTGCAGGCGAGAAGAAATCGCCGTCATAATCAATTTGTACACCAATTTTATTACCAAATGCCATTTTGGACACGGCGGCGGCTATACCGCCAAAGCCCGCGGCGTGAGCGGACACAACTTTTTTCTCTAAAATAAGCCGATTAAGCAGCTCATAATTGCTGCGCAACTTGGCGTAATCCGGCATATCATGCTCGTCACAAGGGGTTTGCAACAGGGCGACGGTATTGCCGGCCTTTTTAAATTCCGGTGAGATAATATCATCGGCGCCAGCGGTGCAAACGGCAAAAGATATCAGCGTTGGCGGCACATGTATATCCTTAAAAGTGCCGCTCATAGAGTCTTTTCCGCCGATGGACGCCGTACCCAGAGCCATCTGCGCCCCAAATGCCCCAAGCAGTGCCGCGAAGGGCTTGCCCCAGGTTTTTTCATCCCGCAGCCGCTCAAAATACTCCTGAAAACTAAGGCGCACGCGGCGATAATCCGCGCCGGCGGCCACCAGGCGTGATATGGACTCTATCACCGCAAAGGCCGCGCCGTGGAAAGTGCTCCACTGTGAAATATAGGGGTCATAACCAAAGGACATAAGGCTGGCCGTGGTTGTTTCTCCATGCAACAATGGTATTTTTGCCGCCATAACTTGGGCGGGGGTTAGTTGGTATTTGCCGCCCAGTGGTGCCAGGATGGTACCGGCCCCAACGGTGGCGTCAAACATTTCTATCAAGCCCTTTTGGCTGGCCACATTAAGGGCCGAAAGATTTTTAAGCCAGGCTTGCTTGCTAAAAGACGGACTTGTATTTTCCTGGCGTGACGGCGAAACCACCGTAACACGGGCGGTTTGGCGCACACCGGAAGTGTTTAAAAATTCACGAGAGATATTAACAATTTCTTTGCCGCGCCAATGCATTATTAGGCGGCCTGTGTCAGTCACTTTGGCCACGGGATAGGCTTCCAGGCTTTCCCTCCGGGCAAATTCAATAAATTTATCAGCATCGGCAGCATCAACCACAACGGCCATGCGCTCTTGAGATTCTGCAATAGCCAACTCTGTGCCATTCATCCCGTCATATTTTGCCCGCACATTGTCCAGATTTATCTCTAAAGAATCCGCCAGCTCACCAATGGCAACAGACACACCGCCTGCGCCAAAGTCGTTACAGCGCAGGATGAGGCGGGCGGCATCGGGATTGCGGAAAAGACGGACTATTTTACGCTCCAGCACAGGGTCGCCTTTTTGAACCTCTGCCCCCAAAGTAGCCAGGGCGTCGTCGTCTTGCTCGCGAGAAGAGCCTGTAGCGCCGCCAATGCCGTCGCGGCCTGTCCTGCCGCCAACAAGTATAACCACATCGCCGGGCTTTGGCCGCTTGCGTATAACATTTTCTTTTTTGGCGGCGGCCACCAGGGCACCAACTTCCATACGTTTGGCCACATAACCCGGATGATATATTTCACTGACAATACCCGCGGCAATGCCCAGCTGGCCGCCGTAGGATGAATATCCCTTTGCGGCTTCGGTGGTGATAACCCTCTGGGGCAACTTGCCCGGCAGGGTTTCGGATATTGGGGTGCGCGGGTCGCCGCTGCCGGTAACACGCATGGCCTGGTATACATAACTGCGGCCGGAAAGGGGATCGCGCACGCCGCCACCCAGACAGGTGCCTGCACCGCCCAGAGGCTCCATTTCCGTGGGGTGGTTGTGGGTTTCGTTTTTAAACATCAGTAGCCATTCTTCATCCACACCGTCTACATCCACAGTGATGACAATACTGGCGGCGTTTACTTCTTCTGAATCGTCTAAATCATCAAGCAGGCCCGCTTTACGCAGAGCTTTCATGCCCATGGTGGCCATGTCCATTAGGGATACCGGGCGGTCTTTGTCGCCGTAGACTGTCTTGCGCGCATCCAAATAGCCTTTGTATGATTTTTCAAAAAGTTCTTTATATGGGCCGTCTTCAAAGACGATATTTTCTATTTCTGCGTGGAAAGTAGTATGGCGGCAGTGGTCAGACCAATAGGTGTCAATGGCGGCGATTTCTGTGGCGGTGGGGTCGCGGCCTTCTTCATCACGGAAGTAGTTGCGTATAAATATAAGGTCGGCTACATTCATGGCCAGACCAAGCCGGGCGTGTATTTGAGCTATCTCTTCGTCGTTCTTGCTAATTATGGGAATGTCCGCAACATCTGTCGGCTCTGATGTGTTCATTTTTAAGGTTTCGGGTATTTCAAGACCGACCTCCGTACACTCTATGGGGTTAATATGGTATTTCACAATGGCGGCCTTGTCTTTATCATCAAGATTGCCTGTAACTATATAGAATTTGCTGTACCACACTAGGGGAATTTGCCCTGTCATGGCCTGTATATACTGGGCGGCATAGTCCGCCCGCTGGTCATATTGCCCCGGCAACAGGCGCTTGCCAAAAGCAAATGCGCCTTGTGGAATATCCGGCTGGTGCGTCACAATATCCGTGGTGCTTTCGGCAAAAAGACTGTCCGCATATGCCGCATACTGGTTGTCGCTTAGTCCCTCCACGTCATAGCAATGCACTATGCGCACACCAACAGCATTTTCTACACCTAAATAAGTCTTTATGCCATCCAGCACCTTCTTGGCCTCTGCATCATACTCCGGCCGCTTCTCAACAAAAATCCTCCGTACCCCATTTGCCATATTATCCACCTCGTCAGTATAAATTATGGTTTTGCGCGGCTACCAAACCCGGCTATGCCGGGTTTGGTAGCCCCCCCCGAGGCCCCGCTGGACCCCTTTCCTCACCCCGTGATGGCCTGCGGCCATCACGGGGTGAGGAAAGGGGTCACTTCTTTATTTTATATGCAGAATATACATCGCTTTTGGAAATGCCTCTGTCCTTGGCGGCCCGCTTCATAGCGTCCTTTTCGTCCAATCCAGCCTGTATATAAATCCCTACATGCTCGGCTAAATCCTCGGGCCACTCCCGCTCTATTTCTTGAACTCCCTCTATTACCAGCACAAATTCGCCGCGCGGTGGACTTTCCTCGTAATGCTCAATCAGCTCCGTCAAAACCCCCCGCCGCGCCTCCTCGAATTTCTTTGTTATTTCCCGCACCGCTGCGACTTCCCTGTCGCCAAAATTCTCAAAAAGCTCCCGCAAGGTATCAAGCAACCTATGGGGTGCCTCATACATCACCATGGTGCGCCGCTCTTTGGCCAGTGCCGCCAAAGCCTCCTTGCGCCGCCGTTTTTCTCTGGGCAAAAACCCCTCAAAAGCATATCGCCTGCTATCAAACCCCGACAACACCAGCCCGGCAATACCTGCACTAGCCCCGGGACAAATAGTAACATCAACACCGGCCTCTCGGCAAAGACGTGCCAAATCCCACCCCGGATCAGAAATACCCGGCATACCAGAGTCTGAGACAAGTGCAACGTTCGTGCCCAACAACAGCTTGCTAACAAGCTGTGGCCCTCGGCCTGAACGGTTATGTTCGTGATAACTGGCCAGCGGGGTTTTGATATCGTAATGGTTAAGTAGTTGCAATGTCCGACGGGTGTCCTCAGCGGCTATCAAATCCACTTCCCGCAACACCCGCAACACCCGCAGGGTTATGTCTTCCAAATTACCTATAGGGGTGGCGCATATATATAATGTTCCCTCGGTTTTCTCATTCATAGTATAATTCACGTACTTCCTGGGTGTATACACCCTTGCTATCATATATAATTAATGGCGGCTCCATATTAAGATGGGGCTTGCCACCCCTTATGGCCATAATCAGCAACATATTGGGTGCACCGCCCGCACGGGGCTGTGCAAAACGCAAAATCTTAGGCTCCAGCCCATGATCCCGCAAAGCACATATTATATCCGCCAGCCGCCCCGGTCTATGCACCATATAAAGCCGGCCGCCATAGCGCAGTGCCTTAGACGCCGCCAGGGCCACATCATCCAGATTGCACTTTAATTCGTGACGGGCTATGGCCATTTCCGTGCTCTCATTTTCAAAACCACTGCCCGGTGGCATATAGGGCGGGTTTACGGTAATTACATCAAAGCTGCCATGGCCGAAAATATCCGCCGCTTCTTTGATATCTCCATGGATTATGCTGATTTTGTCACAAAGGCCGTTTAATGCCACAGACCGTTTGGCCATTTCTGCCGGCTGTTCTTGGATTTCCATGCCGTAAAAACTTGCCCCGGCATACCGCGCCGCCAGCAAAATAGGCACAACCCCATTGCCGCAGCAAAAATCCATATGATTCTCATTTTTATGCACCTTGGCAAAGGCCGCCAGCAACACCGCATCCATGCCAAAACAAAAACCCTTGGGATGCTGGATAATTTTGTAGCCGTTGCGGTGAAGGTCGTCCAGTCGCTCGCCGTCTTTTAAAGGCATTATCATTGCTGTGACCTACCCCGGCCGTTTTGTCTGCCCCCCTGCTCATAATCCCTTGGCGGCTCCGCCTTTTTTATTACGTCAACCTGGTCGGCGGCATAGTTATTAATTTGCGGCGGGTCGCTTTGGTTTTTGCGTATGGCCGCCCGCAGGGTTTGGCTCAAAACACTGATGGACAGCACCTCTCCGGTGCCTTCCGGTGCCTTGATAATATCCCCAACGCCTGGCATACCGCGGCTAAGTTCTTCATATGTTTCTTCTTCATATTTAAGGCAGCACATAAGGCGGCCGCATATGCCGGATATTTTTGATGGATTTAGCGACAAATTCTGGTCCTTGGCCATTTTTATGGACACAGGCTGAAATTCGGGCAAAAAAGTGGCGCAACACAAAGTGCGGCCACACATGCCAATGCCGTTTAAAAACTTGCTTTCGTCCCGTACACCTATTTGTCGCAACTCTATGCGCATACGGAAAACCCCAGCCAGCTCCTTTACCAACTCTCTAAAATCCACACGCCCATCGGCGGTAAAATAAAAGATGATTTTGGTAGTGTCAAAGGTAAGCTCTACATCAATGAGCTTCATCTCCAGACCGTGTTTGGCAATTTTCTCCAGGCATATGTCAAAAGACTCTTTCTCTCGTTTTTTGTTGTCTTCCAAGGCGTCAAGGTCTTTGTCCGTGGCCAGACGTATAATTTTGCGCAAAGGCATAAAAGCCGCATCTTCCTCTACCATGCGGTTGGCAATTTCGCATATGCCGTATTCCACGCCCCGCACGGTTTCTACAATAACACCGGCGCCCCTATCCACCTTGGTGCCGTCGGGGTTAAAATAATATATCTTGCCTGCGGGTTTAAACCTTACGCCTATAATTTCAATCATTTTTTGAATCTCCTTGTGTGTTGACTATATGAGGGCAACCGGGGACGGCCGCCACTACGATGCCATTCCTGCCAGCTTCAACAACAAAACCTCTACAGTCAGCAAAAAATTGCAGTTGCGGTTAAGTTTTTGCCGGGCATCCTGTATATGCTTAATTTTTTTGGCTGCATCTTTGGATGTATCGTTATTTGCCATCAAAATATCTCTGTAATGCAATAGCATTATATCTAAAGCATCTGCGATACGGTCTTTGTGGGCCTCAAGAGCTTTAGCCGCCCCGAATATATCTGCGATACTTCTGCTTTCTGCTACAGCAACTGCATCCAACACAGCTTTACGCAGTTGGGCAAAGTCATCATCCGCGGCCAGTGCCAAACCACGGCCGATGGCTCCATTCGCATGGGCGGCGGCTATTTTGGCCTTTTCGGCAGAAATGCCATTAGCCGTCAAATAGCCGTAAACCTCCGGCTCACTAAGGGGCGGGATTTTGTAAAGCACACAGCGAGACAAAACCGTGGGCAAAAACGCCCCGGTGTTTTGTGACAACAAAAAGCATATTACGTATTTCGGCCCGTCCTCCAGGGTTTTCAGCAGGGCGTTTTGTGCGGGGATGGTCATGGTGTGGGCGTTTTCTATGATAAATATGCGGTGACGGCTGGAATATGGCAATGTGGCGGTTTTTTCCACCACTTGCTCCCGTATATCATCCACACCCAGGGTTTTTTTGGTGGCCTGCACAAAGGCCACATCCGGGTGGTTGCCGGACTCTATGGTAACACATGATGCACATGCGCCACAGGGATTGCCGTCCGATGCATTACCACACATCACAGCCTTGGCAAAAGCCAGGGCCAGCAGTTTTTTGCCGACCCCGGGGCCACCATCAATAATATAGGCATGGCTCACATGGCCGCGGGCCACTGATGCCTTAATGGACCTTATCACACCCTGGTTGCCGATAATTTTGCTAAAATCACAGAGCATTACACCTGTTTAAACTCTGCCACATCCAGCACAAATATTGTGGCACCGCCCACGGTAACTTCAACGGGATAGGGCACATAATTTTCGGCGGTGGAAAGATGCGCGGAATTTACTGATGTAATCTGTTTTCTGGACTTACATTTTTTCTCGATAATGCGCACAAGCTCGTTTACACGGTCATCCTGCACACCGCATATAAGTGTGGTGTTGCCTGCCCGCAAAAAGCCGCCGGTACTGGCCAGTTTTGTTACCTTAAAGCCCTCTTCACTAAGCACATCAATAATTTGGAATGCGTCCTCGTCATGTATTATTGCCATAATCAGTTTCATGCGGTTTCCTCCTTGTATGTTATGTTATGATTGTTCCAATAGCTTGTCCACCCGTTCGGTTATCATCCCGTGAATGGTTTTGGGCGGCAATGCGGCATCTATAGTCACAATGCGGTTGGGGTGCTGTGCCGCCAAATAGTCATAACCTTCTTTTACGGCAGTGTGATAGGAAATATCACGGGATTCTATACGGTCAAGTTGCTTATAGGCGGCTTTGCGGGCCAGTCCGGCCGATGGGTCAATTTGTAACAGAAATGTGATATTGGGCATAATGCCTCTTGACGCCACTTGGTTGATGGAATTTATGAAGCCTAGGTCCAGCTTGTTGCCAAAACCCTGATAAGCTGTGGTAGAATCTACGAACCTATCACACAAAACGATACCGCCTTTGTTAAGGTGGGGTTCAATAACCCCGGCCACCATTATAGCACGGGCGGCGGCAAACAAAAAGACTTCACCTTCCTTGGCCATGGCGGCGTTTGCAGGGTCTTTTAAGACAGCCCTTAATATTTCGGCAACAGGGTCATTGCCGGGCTCTCGGGTTAAAATTACATCAGCATCTTTTGCCAGCAAATAATCGTAAAGTAGCTTTATTTGTGTGGTTTTGCCAGCACCTTCCTGACCTTCAAATGTGATGAATAACGAAGCCATACCATCCCCCGCCTTTATATGCAATTATTATACCACATACCAAACGCTTTTACAAACAAAAATAATTATGGTATAATGGTGGTTGCATCTTTAAGGAGGAAAATATGGGCGAAGTGGGGAAGGTAATAAAATTAGAAGGCAACACCGCGGTGGTAGTGCATCAGCGCAGTGCCGCCTGTGCAACCTGTAAGATGTGTGCCCGAGGCGAAAGCGATAACGAGATGATTATGCGGGCCGAAAACCTGTGCGGTGCCGATGTTGGAGATTTTGTGGAGATAGAGCTTAAGGAAGGCGCGCTGATGAAAGCTGTGGGCATAGCATATGGCATACCTCTTGTGGCTATGATTGCAGGTTTTGCTATGGGTTATGCAATAGCCGGCGAGACAGCAGCTTTTGTTGCCGGCATAATTCTTATGGGTTTGACATATCTGGTCATACGAATGATGGAAAAAAACCGAAAAGCCACAGGGGGGTATACACCTGTGGCCGTGAGGAAAGTGGATGGGAATTAGTCGCAACGCCGGCCACGCTCTGTTAACAGA
>WQVZ01000057.1 GCA_009785595.1 Defluviitaleaceae bacterium
CCGCCTGCACAGCCCATTACTTCGATGAAGTGATAGTCTTTTTCGCCGCGGCGCACCATGTCAATGAGCTCTTTGGCTTTTGCGGGGCTGGACGCCGCCGCCACGCGAATGGTTTGGCCGCCTATTTCGTATTGGGCTTCTTTTATGCCTGTGGTACCGCGCAGTTCTGTAAAGTCCAATTTTTCTAGGGCTTTGCCGTTTAAAATTTCGGACACGGTACGCAGGGCGGCTTCCATAACGCCGCCGGTTGCGCCAAAGATGGTGCCAGCGCCGGTGGAAATGCCGAATACGGGGTCAAATTGGCCATCGGGCAGATTTGGAAGGTCTATGCCGCTGGCTTTAAGCATACGGGCAAATTCCACAGTGGTGATGGTGGCGTCGATATCGGGATATTGGGTGGCGTCGTGGCCTTCGATTTCTTCACCGCGAAGTATTTCGTATTTTTTGGCGGTGCAAGGCATAAGGGTGACGACAAAGATGTCTTTGGGGTCTATGCCGGCTTTTTCGGCGTAATATGTCTTAACCAGCGTGCCGTAAATGCCTTGAGGCGACTTTACGCTGGAGAGGTTTTGAACCATATCGGGATAATAAAATTCCAGGAATTTTACCCAGCCCGGAGAGCATGACGTAAACATGGGGAAGGGGCCGTTGTTTTTAAGGCGTTGGATGAATTCTGTGCCTTCTTCCATAACGCATATGTCCGCGGCGGTAAGCACGTCAAACACACGGTCGAAGCCCATAAGGCGGCAGGCGGTTATCATTTTGCCTTCTACATTGGTGCCTATGGGCATACCGAACATTTCGCCGGCCTGGGCACGAACGGCAGGGGCAGGGGCAACCACAACGTGTTTTGTTGGGTCGGCCAGGGCATCCCACACCTTTTGGGTGTCGTCTTTTTCTGTCAGGGCCGCTGTGGGGCATACCGCCACACATTGGCCGCAGTTTATGCATGATGTGGAATCCAAGGGCAAACCAAACGGGCTGCCGATGTGGGTGGCAAAGCCACGCTTGTTGCGGCCGATGACGTTTACGTGCTGGTTGTGGCTGCACACAGCCACGCAACGGTTGCAAAGTATGCACTTTGTGTTATCTCGCACCAGGTGTGTGGTAGATGTGTCCAAATCGGGCTCTAAGTTGGCTGTGGTGCTGTAGTGGTATTGGTCTGCGCCGTATTCGTTTGCCATGGTTTGTAATTCGCAAGTGGTGCTGCGCTTACAGGACAGACAATCCATACGGTGGTGGGACAGCAAAAGCTCTATATTGGCTTTGCGGGCCTCACGCACCCGGGGAGAATTTATGCTGACTTCCATGCCGTCATAAACCGGGAATTTACAGGCCGCCGCCAGGTTTTTGGCGCCTTTAACCTCTACAACGCAAATGCGGCAGGCGCCAATTTCGTTTATGTCTTTCATGAAGCACAGAGTGGGTATGCGCAGACCAAGCTGTGCGGCCGCTTCCATGATGGTAGCCCCCGGCGCAACTTGGGTTTCGATGCCGTTTATTTTTATTTTCAACATTAATTAACACCTCCGTCTAAATTAATTCTATCGCGCCTATTCTTGGCGGGCATTTTGCCAGACACACGCCGCATTTTATACACGCCGCCTGGTCTATTACGTGTTTTTCGCGCCGCTCGCCACTAATGCAGTTTACGGGGCATTCTTTGGCGCATATGCCGCAGCCTATGCACTTGTCGGTAATGACGTATTGCACAAGGTCTGTACATACTTTGGCGGGGCAGCGGTTGTTTTGGATATGTTCTATATATTCGTCTTTAAAATAATGCAGGGTGGACAACACAGGGTTTGGTGCTGTTTGGCCCAGGCCGCACAGGGAGTTTTCTTTGATGAAATGTGACAGGCTTTCTAGCTCTGCAATATCATCCATGGTGCCTTTGCCCTGAGTTATTTTTTCCAGCATTTCGTATAGGCGTTTGGTACCCACGCGACATGGGGTGCACTTGCCGCAGCTTTCGTCCACGGTAAATTCTAGGAAGAACTTGGCAATATCCACCATACAGTTGTCTTCGTCCATAACAATAAGACCGCCGGAGCCCATCATAGAGCCAAGCTCTATCAAATGGTCAAAGTCTACTTCTGTGTCATAATGGCTTTCCGGGATACAGCCGCCGGATGGGCCGCCTGTTTGGGCGGCTTTAAACTTTTTGCCGTCGGGTATGCCACCGCCTACTTCTTCGATGACTTCACGCAGGGTTATGCCCATCGGTACCTCTATAAGCCCCACGTTTTTAACCTTGCCGCCAAGGGCAAAAACCTTACTGCCTTTGGATTTTTCGGTACCCATGGACGCAAACCAGGCGGCACCGCGCAGAAGAATTTGGGGTATATTGGCCAGGGTTTCTACGTTGTTAATGATGGTGGGCTTGCCCCACAGGCCTTTAACCGCAGGGAATGGTGGGCGTGGTACAGGCTCGCCTCGGCCGCCTTCTATACTGCTTAACAGGGCGGTTTCTTCGCCGCAAACAAATGCGCCTGCACCGGGTTTGATTTTTACATTAAAGCTAAAGCCGCTGTCCAGTATATTGTTACCTAACAGACCCATGTCTAGGGCTTGCTGGATGGCTATTTCAAGACGCTTGATAGCTATTGGATATTCGGCGCGCACATACAGATATCCTTCGCTGGCACCAATAGCATAGCCGCAAATGGCCATAGCTTCCAGCACGGTGTGTGGGTCGCCCTCAAGTATGGAGCGATCCATAAATGCGCCTGGGTCGCCTTCGTCGCCATTACATACCACGTATTTTTGTCCGGGTGGCTGGGCCGCTGCAAAGCCCCACTTTGTGCCGGTAGAGAAACCTGCGCCGCCGCGGCCTCTAAGGCCGGATGCTTTGATAAGGTCAATAACCTCCAATGGCTGCATTTCTTTAAGCACCTTGCCCAGGGCTTGATATCCGTCGTGGGCTATGTATTCGTTAATATTTTCGGGGTCTAGTATGCCGCAGTTACGCAGGGCAACACGTAATTGTTTTTTGAAGAAGCTTGTCTCTTCAAAGGGGGTAATTTTGCCGTCCACAATGGCCTCTTCGTATACAAAATCCTTAACCACTTCGCCGCCCATGATATGCTCGTCAAAAATCCTTAAAACGGCGGTTTCGTCAACGTGTTCGTAGAAGATACCCTCTGGATACACAATAACAACAGGGCCAACGGCGCACAGGCCAAAACAGCCGGTTTTTACAACCAGCACTTTGTCTGTTTTGCCGGCGGCGTCTACTTTTTCTTGAAAAAGGTCTATCAATGCACCGGCCTTACCTGCCAGGCAGCTGGTAGAAGCACATACCAAAATATGATGGTCGTGTGGATGTTGTGCAATTTGCTTTTCCACGGCCTCTTTCATTTCGGGCATGGTTCTCATATCATTGGCCAAAAAGCGCAAGTTTATGTCATTTGCCGCGTTTTTGCGTATTTCATTTAATTGCTCTATGGTTTTAATCATCTAAAGAACTCTCCTCCCGTCTTTATTGGCTTTCTGCCGGTAAATATTGCGCCAAAACCCCGGCTACATCTTCGGTATATATCTTGCCATGTACGTCCTCGTTAATAGTAAGTACAGGGGCCAGGCCGCACGCGCCTATGCAACGGCAGCCGTCCAAAGAAAATTCCATATCTTCGGTGCATTCGCCGCTTGCTATGCCAAGCTGGCGGCCAAACTCGTTAAGTACATCGCCGGCACCTTTTACATAACACGCCGTGCCTATGCAAACATTAATTTTATACTTGCCCTTTGGGGTCAAGAAAAACTGAGAATAAAATGTGGATGTGCTGTACACTTGCTCTATGGGTATTTGCAGCCCCTCGGCAATCCTCACCTGCACTTCCATGGGCAGATAGCCAAAAACATCCTGGGCTTTCTGCAAAACGCCTATCAGCGCGCCTTTGACGGACTTATAATTTTCAATTATGCCGTCTAGCTTTTCAAATTGCTCCGGTGTATATGCCGGTGCTTTGTTTGCGGTATTGCTCATTATACCAATCCTTTCATTAATTATATTAATTCGCTAATTTGCACAATGATAATTCTATCACAAGCCCGCAAAAAAATCCACTACTTATTTTTTCTTGCGCTGTTATTTTATAGCGGGCAACCCTTTGCACGCACTTATAAATGTGATATACTCAGCTAAACGAAAGAAACAACAAGGAGGAATTATCATGAACCTGGAAGCCACCATCAACGATTTTAAGTCTCATGTGGAAAGAATACGCATGTTTACGGGCGCCATGACAGTTATGGGTTTTGATGCCCACACCATTGCCCCCAAGGGTGCCGTGGCTACCCGTGCCAAGCGTGACGGATTTTTTGAGTCCGAAGTGCATGCCCTGGCAACGGGCGACAAAATGCGTGGGTTTTTGGAGGATTTGGCACCCCATGCTGCCCAATTGGACCCCATCACGCTGGGTATGTACCGTGTTTGCAAAAGGAATTATGAAGAAAGTGCAAAAATACCCGCGGAGAAGGTACGGCAATTTAGCGAGCTTACCAGCAATGCGTATGTGGCCTGGGAGGCGGCTAAAAAGACGGATGATTTCCCATCTTTTGCGCCGTACTTAAAGGACATTATAGCTATGCGCAAGGAAATGCTGGAATATCGCCGTGTGGACGATACCCCGGCATATGACCTGCTGCTGGACGACTATGAAGAAGGCATGACCATGGCCATATATGATGAGTTTTTTGCCAAGGTGCGTGCCGCCATTGTGCCACTGTTAAGGGGTGTAATGGCCAGCAAAAAGAAAATTGACAAAACATTTACCCGTGCCCACTTCCCTATAGGGGAACAGCGCAAGTTGTCGGAATTTATTGCCAAAAAGGTGGGTTATGACCTTAGCCGCGGCTACATATGCGAAACCGCCCATCCCTTTTGCTCCACCGATAACCGGGATGATGTGCGTATAACAACCCGCTATGACGAAAATGACTTTTTTTATAGTTTCTACAGTGTGCTACACGAATGCGGCCACGCTATTTATGAGCAAAACACGGGAGACGACATAGCGGACACTATTTTATCTACCGGTGCATCTGCGGGTCTGCACGAAAGCCAAAGCCGCTTTTATGAAAACATAATAGGCCGCAGCAAGGCTTTTTGGGAATATATTACGCCGGAGCTAAAGGGCTATCTGCCGCCACACTTTAAAGATGCAACGCCCATACAATTTTATGAAGCCGCCAACCATGCCGGGCCATCATTTATACGCACAGAAGCTGACGAGCTTACGTATTCCCTGCATGTTATGGTGCGATATGAAATAGAGCGGATGATTTTTACCGAGGACATAGACGTAAACGATCTGCCAGCCATATGGAATAAAAAATACGAAGAGTATATTGGCGTAACCCCGCCAAACAATACCCGAGGCATCTTGCAGGATGTACATTGGTCCGGCGGCATGTTTGGTTATTTCCCCACATATTCCATTGGCAGTGCATACGCTTCCCAATTTTTGGCCTATATGCAAAGAGAAATGGACGTGGATGGTCTGATAAAAAGCGGCAACCTTGCCCCCATCACCAACTGGCTTATGGACAAAATACATCGCCATGGCTCTGTGTATACCCCGCGGGATTTGGTGGGCAAAATAGCGGGTGAGCAGCTTAACGCGGACTATTATACCGCGTATTTGAAGGAGAAGTTTGAGGGGCTGTACGAAATTAAATAATAAAATTGCTACAACAATAGACCTGTTCGTAAACCTGCTCACACAATACGATTGCGCAAAGCGCAATCAATTGGTTCGCAGATTATTGGATTAAATAAAGTTTACGAACAGGTCTAATAGGAAAAGCCACAATCCGTAAGGGAATGTGGCTTTTCTGGTTTTTGTATTATGGTGCGAAATTACTCATATAAGCTTCGATGAACCTTGTGAAGATGGTTGCCGCTTCGGCGCGGGTGGCTGTTTCGTTTGGTTCGAAATTGCCGCCCGGTCTGCCGATGAGTATGCCTGCGTCTTGCATGGTGTTGACAGCTTCGCGTGCCCATGGTGCTATGTTTGCGTCATCATTGAAGGCTGCTGCGTATCCTGATGGGATGTCATAATCCCTAAACTGGATATAATTGTGCAGCATGGCCGCCATTTCTTGACGCGTGATGTTTCTGTCTGGCGCGAAGTTGTTGTCGCCTATGCCCATTACTATACCAACACTTGCCGCCCATTCTACTGCCGGGGCATACCATGTGTTTGCGTCTACGTCATGGAAGCGTGATGTGGTAAATGCTGACAGGTCTGTGCCGTTGATGTTGGCGAGAACCTGGGCAAACATGGCGCGGGTCATGAGATTTTCCGGGGCAAACTGGTTGTTGCCTATGCCGTCGAATATACCCCTTGCGGCTGTGAAGGTAATGAATGGTAATGCCCAATTTGTGCCGTTGACATCGGCAAAGTTTGTGCCGTTGTAAATTACGCTAAATGTACCTGTTGCGAAGGTTTGGAAGACAATATGGCCATCGTGGTATATGCTGTATGGCATTATTACGCTTCCGGTTGCTGTTTGTTTGGCGGCAACATATCCGTTGGTGGTTGTTCCCGGTGCGATTGTGACAGGAATGCTGATGAACATTTGGTGCGCTAGGTCGTCATAGACTATTTCCGCACCGTTTTCGTCCAGCAGGGCAATTCCAAAACCATCGCCGCTTAGTAATAACCACAGGGTGTCGCCTGTTAGTCTGTTTATTGCTTGCATGGTGGCGTTGGGGATTAATATTGCCCCAAAACCGGTGGTAATTCTTAAATTGTCGGTGCCTAAGGCCGAGATGGAAAGATTAAAGCCGGCGGGGTTATGATTGGTAATGTTTATTGTAAACTCGCCGCTGTTGTCCCTGTTGTTTGTGATGATTGCCGTGTCAAACACAAGGGTTATTCCGTCTTCCGCCAGCGGCACGGAAACATTTGTGCCGTTTATGTTTGCGTTTATTGTTGCGTCGGTTGTTGGGGTGATGCGGGTAAACCTTGCCTGAAGTGTTCTGTCCGCACTTGCCGTGAAGGTTAAAGTCAGGTCAGTGCTTACCCTGTTGCCGCCTTCATACCAACCGGCAAATATGTAATTGGGGTTGGCTCTTGCGGTTAATGCCACAGGGGATCCGGCATTATATGTGCCGCTGCCTATTATTGTTCCGCCGGTTACAGGTACCGCAGACGTGCGTATGGCATGTCTTGCCGGGCCTGTCGCGCCGCCTGTTGGCGGGGTGGGTATTTGTCCGGCTGCCGCAGTTGTGAAGGTGTTGGTGTTGTCGGCAGCCATAACATTGCCCGCAATATCCCTAAAGCCGGAGATATTAACGGTGTACATAATGCCCTGGGCAAGGCCGCTAAGTGTGTAAGTGACGGTTGTGTTGTTGGTCCACACAGGATTGCTTACAATTGCCGCACCGCCTGTCACTGTTACCGTGCCAAAAGCTGTGTCCATAGGCTTGTCGAATGTTATTACAAGCTGATTGGATGTAATTGCGACACCTGTGCCGCTTGGTGATACACCTATTACCGTTGGTGGGGTGGCGTCTGTAAGGTTGATGCGGAAATACGCATATGTCCAGTCTGTGTCGCCAAGTCCGCCGATTATTGTTGCACTTACAATAACATATCCCAGCCCATATGATGCGGCTGTCAGGATATTGCCATCTGTTATCTCTGCGCCGGTGTTGTTTTGGTGTTCTATGTTCCACACAATGTCTTGGCGTGTGGCATTTGATGGCTGCACCGTTGCCGTTAGGGCCAGGGGTACTCCCACAACTGCCTCTGTTGGCATATCAGTGATGCCTGTTACGGCTACAAAGGTAAAGGGCAATACATAATTTGTGCTGGTGGTGCCATCGGGGGATGTTACCTCGACCCTTATTTCATGCAAGCGGTGAAGGTCAACCATGCCGCCCGCTTCATCCATCAAAATGTCGTTTACAAACACTTCGATAGTGGCATTGGGGTTGTGTGCCCCGGCTATTACCCGTGTCCATACGGCTGCGCTGTTGGTTATGGGTGCGCGGCGGTATTGGTCAAGCTCTGTGTTAAAATCAAAGTCCTCCAGGCCAACCGGCAGATTTTCGAAGCCAAGGAAGTATAGGCCGGAATTTGCCGGGTTAAGGTCAACTTCGATAAATGTTGCAATAACACGGCTGCCCGGTTGGGTAAAGTTGATTTGTATTGCGCGGGATTCTTCACCACCCAGGGAAATAAGACCGACCTGGTGGCTGTGTACGGTTTCCAGTACATAACCTTCATGATCAAGGAGCATGGCTGTTATATTGCCGTTTACTCTGTTTGACAATGCATTGTTGCGCACGGTTATTTCTGCGGTGGTGTTGCCGCCGTAGAGACCCTGGGATGTAAACAGGCTTATATTTTCGCCGGTGCGGGCCAACAGGCCATCCAGGAAAATAAGCCGGGTGTTGTTAGACATATCGGCCTCGTTTTGCTGGTACCCGTCTTGCAATATCCGTGTGTGTGCAACAAAAGGTATGCCGGATGCCGGTATTTCTGTTACGTTTAGGTCAGGATGGTTAAGCACAAAGTCGGCCAGGTCGAAGTCTACATCAATGGTGAAAGCGCCTTCGTCTATAAGCCTCAGCGATTCCATATCACTTATGGTTGCGGTTAGGTTATCAAAACGGTCAACCAGCTGGGTATTGTCAAAGAACTCTGCCGTCACAGAACGCCCTGGTCTTGCAAGGGATATGCGCGAATCGTTAAACAATGTAAGCCTAACTGTTCTGATGCCTTGATCTTCGCGGATTACCTCTATGGAGGAGATACCTACATCCGGAAAGTCCAGCATTTTTGTTCCCATAAGGGTCGTTGCGGCGGTATTGCCAAAGTATGCCGTCACGGTGTATGGCAGGTTTTCGAC
>WQVZ01000058.1 GCA_009785595.1 Defluviitaleaceae bacterium
CTGTTGTCACCCTGCAAGACCTACGGGAAGACCCGGCGGTGGAATGTGATTTGCTGCAGGACAGCCGTGTTTCAGCATATTTCGGCAAAAATCCCGATGATATAGTGAGCGATTTTGATATATTGGTGCTTAGCCCCGGTATTGCCGCCGACCTACCCTTTGTGACAAAGGCGCGGGCGCATGGCGTAGAAGTGCTGGGAGAGATGGAGCTGGCGTCCGCTCATTGCGCGGCACCTATTATCGCCATCACCGGCACCAACGGCAAAACCACTACCACGTCCATTGTGGGGGAGATTATGCAGGCCTACAATAGCGCATCCCGGGTGGTGGGCAATATTGGCATACCATTTTGTGGCGTGGCAGAAGACGTACCACCCAACGCATACGTGGTGGCAGAATCTTCTAGTTTTCAGTTGGAAACTATACGCAATTTTCACCCAAAAATATCGGCGGTGCTTAATATGACCGAGGACCATCTGGACCGCCACAAGACCATGGAAAATTATGTGGCGGCCAAGGAGCGGATTTTTGAAAACCAGGGCGCGAACGATTATTGCGTGCTTAATTATGACAATGAGTACACCCGTCCCATGGCGGCTAAAACCGGGGCGCAGGTGATTTTTTTCAGCATGAGCCCCTTGGATAGCGGTGTTTATGTACAAAACGATGCTATTTGCATAAATTGGGACCGATACAGCGGCCAGGTGATTAAAACCGCGGAATTACCCATTCCTGGTCGCCATAATTTGGAAAATGCCATGGCTGCCGTGGCGATATCAGCCGCCGCAGGTGTGCCGTTGGACACCATTTCGCAGTGCTTGCGAGATTTTAAGGCCGTGGAACATCGGTTGGAATTTGTGCGGGAGCTTGGAGGAGTGCACTTTTATAACGACAGCAAGGCCACCAATCCGGATTCTGCCATAAAGGGCCTGGATGCCATGACCCGACCGGTGATACTTATTGGCGGCGGACAGGATAAAGGACTGGATTATGGCCCGTGGATAGATGGTTTTGCAGGCAAGGTGAAGCATTTCATCATAATAGGCCAGGTGGCCCAAAAGCTGGAACAAACCTGCCGCGACCGTAATTTTGCCGAATATCAGCGGGCAGACACAATGGAAGATGCAGTGAAGCTGGCTTTTGCCGGGGGATTGCCGGGGGATTGCGTGTTGCTTTCGCCAGCCTGCGCATCTTTTGGGATGTTTGATAATTTTGAACATCGCGGCCGGGCTTTTAAAAAAATCGTGATGGAATTATAGAGGGAGGCTATTATGTCCGAATATAGTGACAGAAGAGGCGGTGTGGTGCCTTTTCCCAAAGATAGGACGGCAAAACCACGGACGGGTAAGCCTGACAGACCCGATAACCGCATAATTATACGGGAATATGACCACATAATCTTCATCAGCACCATGATTTTGGTGGTTTTTGGGTTGGTTATGGTGTTGTCGGCCAGCTCTTATGCCGCCATGCACAGTGGTGCGGGCATGTACGCGTTTTTTACCCAACAGGCTCTGGGCGCTGCCTTGGGCTTTGTTGGCATGGTGGCGGCTGCTACATTTAACTATAAAATGGTGGCCAAATTTGCGGGGTTACTGTATGTTGCGGCAAATGGCCTGCTTGTTTATGTGGCATTGTTTGGCCGCGAAATCCAAGGTGCCCGCCGCTGGATAGAAATTGGCCCTGTTAATTTTCAGCCATCAGAGATTGCCAAGATTGCCGTTATATTAATGCTGGCTGTTTACATAAACGCAGATAAAAATCGTGTTAACACCCTAAAAGGCCTAATTGGCTGTGCATTTATCATCGGCACACCTCTTGGCCTGGTTTTGTGGGGGCGCAATCTTTCCACCGCCATTATCATCGGAGCCATCGGTTTTGTGATGATTTTTCTTGCCAGCCCGTATTTTTGGCGTTTTGTTGTGGCGGCCGGTGCTGTGGTTGGGGGCTTTATACTTTTTGTTATGTTTGGCCCTGCATACAGGATGGACCGCATAAACGCCTGGCTTGACCCCTTTGCAGACCCCACCGGTGTGGGTTTTCAAAATGTCCAGTCCTTTTTCGCCATAGCGTCCGGCGGTTGGTTTGGGTTGGGCTTAGGAAATTCCAACCAAAAGTTGTACTTTTTGCCGGAGGCACAAAATGACTTTATCTTTGCCATAATTGTGGAAGAACTTGGGCTTTTTGGCGCTATGATAATACTTATGTTGTTTGGTGTGCTGGTGTGGCGAGGCTTGCGGGCGGCCATCAACAGCCGGTCTATGCTGGGTTGCCTTATAGCCACAGGAATTATCACCATGGTATCTGTGCAGGTTATTATAAATGTGGGGGTTGTGACCAACACCATCCCCAACACTGGCATACCGCTGCCTTTTATCAGCTATGGCGGCACCAGCATTGCCGTAATGATGGCGGCCATCGGGATGCTGTTGAATATTTCACGATATCAAAAGAGGTAGTGTGATGATTGAAAAAATCCGTAACAATAAGACATTTTTACTCAGCACTGTTACCCTGTCTTTACTGTTGCTGGCCATGTTACTATTGATAGGCATAATCCGCGCACCCGGCAGATATGTTTTTGGCGAGAGCACCTTGCGAGTGACACATGTTGATATGGCAAACAATAGGGTAGAGATGCGGGATACCAATGGTAATGTACTAGTGATGACAAGAAGCTGGAGTCTGGATTTTGTACAAGCTTTTATACAAGGCGGATGGCAAACCACAGTTGAGTATTTTGTGGACGAGCCCGCTATCAAAACCCAATTACAACAACAAGAAGAAGCGATTATCGACTGGTCGGTAAATGTACTTGAAAATTACACACCCCCGCAACTTTATGTTCTTGCCGCTATCTTCGGGCTCATCTTTATCATCATGGGGCTTGGGTTTGTTATTTATCCCGAGGCCATTTGCCGGTGGCGGATGCGTCGTTGGGTAGAAGGTGGCGAGCCCACAGATTTTGCGGAGATTATGAACCAATTTGGTGGCGTGTTTTTGATAATTCTTGCGTTTGCGGTGCCGTTGATTATAGTTTTTGCATGATAAATTTGGAGGTAATAATGAACCAAAGATCTTTGAGGATATTAGAATACGACAAAATAATAAATATGCTGGCAGACAGGGCAGTTTCCGCCAAAGGCAAGGAAATGTGTACCCAGCTGGCTCCCCAAACAAATTATGACAAAATACGCCAAAGCCTGGAAGAAACCAGCCAGGCCTTAGATTTTCGTATGAAGGCGGGGGCATTGCCTCTGGGAGGCATACGAGATATTACGCCGTCACTAAAACGTACGGACATGGGCGGCGTGCTTAATATAGAAGAAATTTACCATATCGGCGAGTTTATTTATGTATGCCGCAAAGTAGCCGCATATGCCAAAAGCGTGGAAAAACGGGAATATTTGCCCATTGTGGACGAGGCTTTTGATCGCATAGCCCCGGTTGGCGCACTAGAAGCCGAAATAACCCGATGCATCGCCAACGAGCGGGAAGTAGCCGACGACGCTTCGGCGGCACTGTCCACCATACGTCGGGGTATAAAGGTGGCGGGCGGCCGCATAAATGAGGCATTAAACGCCATTATACAGTCCGCTGCATACCGCACCATGTTACAGGACACCGTTGTAACCATGCGTGGCGGCCGTTTTTGTGTACCCATCAAACAAGAATACCGCACCAACTTTCCCGGTATGGTTCACGACACCTCCGGCAGCGGTGCCACAGTGTTTATGGAGCCTATGAGCGTGGTGGAGCTTAACAACAAAATAAAGGTGTTGGAAGCCGAAGAAAAGGAAGAGATACAGCGTATTTTGGTGAAGTTAAGCGACAGCGTGGCTCAATATTCCGCAGTTTTAGGGGATAATTTTGCCGCGCTCACTTTTTTGGACTTTATTTTTGCCAAGGCCGAGCTTGCCCTGGCCCAAAAAGCCATTGCGCCGGAATTTAACGACTATGGCATTATCAATATAAAAAAAGGCCGCCACCCCTTGCTGGATGCGGAAAAAGTGGTGCCGACGGATATATATCTTGGGGATGACTTCACCACGCTGCTTATTACCGGCCCCAACACCGGCGGCAAAACCGTGGCCCTAAAAACCCTGGGTCTGCTAACCATGATGGGCGCGGCGGGGTTATTCATCCCGGCGGCAGCAGGCAGCAGGCTGGCGGTGTTTGATAATGTTTTTGCCGATATTGGTGACGAACAGAGCGTAGAGCAAAGCCTGTCCACCTTCAGCGGTCATATGACAAATATCGTAGAAATTCTGCAAGAAATGACGCTGGATTCTCTGGTGCTCTTTGACGAACTTGGTGCCGGAACCGATCCCACAGAAGGGGCAGCCCTGGCTATTTCTATTATAAGATATCTGCTGGAGCGCGGCATACGCTGCGCCGTTACCACCCATTACAGCGAGCTTAAAATCTTTGCCCTGTCCACGGAAGGTGTAGAAAATGCCGCCGTAGAATTTGACATACAAACCCTGCGCCCCACATATCGCTTGCTTATAGGTGTGCCGGGCAAATCCAACGCCTTTGCCATTGCCGGGCGGCTTGGGTTGCCCGAAGGCATCATCGCCGCCGCCAAGGATATGCTAACCAGCGAAAACATACGTTTTGAGGACGTTATCACAGATTTGGAGATTTCTAAAAAACAGGTGGAAATTGAGGAAGAACGTGCGGCAGAATACCGCAGAGAAGCCGAACGAGTGAAGGGCGAACTGGAAAAACAAGCCGGCCGGCTGGAGCGTAACCGGGACAAAGTGATGGACGAAGCCAGACGCGAGGCGCGAAGTCTTGTGGCTAAGGCCAAAGAAGAAGCCGACAACATCATCAAGGACATGCAACGGCTGTACCAAGAAGGCATTGACTTTAAGCAAGCCGAGGAAAACAGGCGCAAGCTGGCCCAACGACTGACAGAGCATAATGACAGCCTTAGCACCAAAATAGAGACCAAAGCCAAGCTGCGGCCGGTGGACAAGCCCTTGACGGCAGGCGACGGCGTGTTTATTAACTCATTAGGCCAGCGAGCCACAGTTATTGACACAAAAGGCAACGAAGTACGGGTAAATATGGGCTTGATGGAGATGAAGGTAAAAATAGCCGACCTATCCCTGGAAGAAGGCGGCGGAGATGTCAAACGCAAGATCGAAACCCCAAAAGCCACATCTGTAAAGTCTCAAAAAAGTCTCAGCATCTCGCCGCGTCTTGACCTGCGTGGGCAGATGGTAGAAGAAGCCCTGGAAAAACTAAACAAATACCTGGACGATGCATATTTGGCCGCCATGGGCAAGGTGGAGATTATCCACGGCAAAGGCACAGGGGCACTACGGGCGGCGGTTACGTCACATCTACGGGGCCATCCCCATGTAAAAAGCCATCGCTTAGGGGAGTTTGGCGAAGGCGACAGCGGTATTACCATTGCGGAAATAAAATAGCGTAGCCGCGAATACATGCGCAGGCGGCCGACCTCGGCTGCCTGTATTTTATATATCAGGAGGTATGACAATGGATGTTATGGGCATTTTAATAGGTTCGGGTCTTGGTTTTGTGTTGGGTATTGTGGCCTCGGTAATAGCCACACTTGTAACAAACAGGCATTTTAGCGTCGAAGGCCGCATCGAGCGGCAAATAATGAAAATAATAAACAAAGCCCTTAAAAAATGCGGCGGTCGCAAAAAGATAGGCTTTAACAAGAAAAAATTTAAACAAGGCATTGTTGTGTGGCAAGACCAGGTTAAACTATTTTTGGAAATCATCGACGAATCTCCCGATGCTATATACAAAATAGCCCCGCAAATGTTTGCCATAGACAAGTTTTTACATAACTACACCCAACACGAAATGGAGTTGTATAAAAAATTCAGCGATATTTTTGTGGAGCATTTTCTTAAGCGGTTTTGCAACAAAGACAGGGAGGTATATTTGTTGTATGCCACTGCCGTCAACAAGCACGCAAACCTTCTGTATGACGACGCTTTGGAATATGCGTCAAAGGCCTTGGAAATGGAAAAAAGCGATAGCATAGCGAGGGCGGCTATTCTTTCACTTATGGGATCTGTACATAACGACCAAGGCGAACATGACAAGGCATTGGAGTGGCATCATAAAGCCTTGGCCATAAAAGAAAAAATCTTAGGCAAAGAGCATCCGGATACTGCCACCACTTACAATAATATTGCGCTAGTGTACGACAATCAAGACGAATATGGCAAGGCATTGGAGTGGTATTATAAGGCCTTGGCTATATATGAAAAAATCTTAGGCATGGAGCATAAGAATACCGCCACCACTTACAATAATATTGCGGCAGTGTACGACAACCAAGGCGAATATGACAAGGCATTGGAGTGGTATAATAAATCCTTGGCCATAAAAGAAAAAATCTTAGGCACAGAGCATCCGTCTACTGCCAACACTTATAATAATATTGCGGTGGTGTACCACAGCCAAGGCAAATACGACAAGGCTTTGGAGTGGTATAATAAAGACTTGGCCATCAGCGAAAAAGCCTTAGGCAAAGAACATCCGTCTACAGCCACCACTTACAATAATATTGCGGCAGTGTGCCGTCAGCAAGGCGAATATGACAAGGCGTTGGAATTATACCTACAGAGCTACAAGGTGTGCATGGAGAAACTGGGTGCCATTCATCCAAACACACTTATCACCATAGAGAATATGGAAATCGCATTTGGCAAAGCCGGCATTGAGCAGTCCTTTGATGAATGGCTGGCAGAAAATACAACGTGATTTGTGATGCCCCCAGGCGACTGCAAGGGTCCGCCCCTACACATTTTGTCATCCCGTGCCTGACACGGTATCTTTGGCATGTGTAATATCTGTAAGGATGCAGGATATGTAGGAAAGCCGGGCGACCACAGGTCGCCCCTACGTGGGGCCGACGGCACATAATTATGGTGTCAATAACGCACGCAAATCGTGTGGCGTGGTCATCCCGCCCGCAGGTAAATGCAAAGCCCATCTTGCCGGTAATTACCAAACAGTATTGATTTCAGGGGTGGATCGTCCCCGGTGGCCCGCTTCAAAATGAATATAATTGGCCACAGCCATCCCGCCAAACCCCTTGCTTTTTCCCCTGTGGTGTGCTACAATCTTCTGCATGTATAAACTACTTAAAACCCAAACCCAAGGACGCGCCAAACGGGGGCAGCTTGTCACCCCACACGGCGCTATAGAAACCCCCGTCTTTATGAACGTGGCCACAGCCGCCGCCATAAAAGGTGGGCTTTGCGCGCAGGATTTGGCCGCTATAGGCTGCCAAGTGGCCTTGTGCAACACATATCACCTGCATTTGCGCCCCGGTGATGGGGTTGTGCGCCAATTAGGCGGTCTGCGGCCTTTTATGGGCTGGGACGGCCCTGTTTTGACGGATTCCGGCGGCTTTCAGGTCTTTTCACTGGCCAAGTTGCGCAAAATTACCGAAGCCGGGGTCAACTTTGCCTCCCACATCGATGGCCGCAAAATATTTATGGGGCCGGAGGAAAGTATGCAAATACAATCTAACCTGGCATCCACCATTGCCATGGCCTTTGACGAATGCCCACCATCTACAACCGACCGGGGCTATATTCAGGACAGTGTGGACAGGACCACCCGCTGGCTGCACCGCTCTATTGCCGAGCTGGACAGACTTAACAACCTGGATGGCACCATAAACCCCGCCCAGATGCTCTTTGGCATCAACCAAGGCGGCATTTTCCATGACATACGCATAGACCACGCCAAAGAACTGGCCCAACTGGATATGGCGGGTTATGCCGTAGGCGGCCTGGCGGTAGGCGAAAGCCACCAGGAGATGTATGGCGTGCTGGAGGCCGTGGTACCCCATCTGCCGGTGGACAAACCCACGTACCTGATGGGCGTTGGCACCCCGGAAAACCTGCTGGAGGCCGTGGATCGCGGCATAGACTTTTTTGACTGCGTGCTGCCCGCCCGCAACGGCCGCCATGGCCATGTGTTTACCAATACGGGCAAGCTAAACCTATATAATGCTAAATATGAGCTGGACGACAGTCCCATAGACCTCGATTGCCCTTGCCCCGCCTGTGCCCATTACAGCCGGGCATATATACGCCATTTGTTAAAGGCCAAGGAAATACTGGCCCTGCGGTTGTGTGTACTGCATAATTTGCATTTTTATAATACGCTAATGGCAGAAATGCGTCACGCACTGGACACTGACGCATTTACCGAGTATAAAAAACGAAAATTGGCGGGTTTTCAAGAGCAATAATTAGGGACATTGCTATACGGCAAATTTCATATTTCCGGAGGAAGTCATAATGAAGAAGTGTATATTTATTTTAAGCTTGGTGGTAATAATGCTATTTATTTTCACAGCTTGCAATAGAAGCACCAATACAATCACACCGCCTATTGAAGCAGAAGAAGTTGTCGAAGAAATGCTCGTTGGAGATGTTGGTGAGACCTCATTACCCCACCCATTCGCTGCGGCATTAAAGGAATACATGGCAGGTTATGGTGGTGTTGTACACGCATATTTAACGACTTTGGATGACATTGGAACAATAGGCGTATTAACTACAAGACCAACCACTAGGGTATTGTATGACTACGATTCTAGAGAGTATCGTTACGGGCCTTCAACAACGCTGTTTTATATGCAGGACGGTGATTTGTTTCAGATTGACGTATCGGGCTGGCTTTTTGTGGCAGGAAAATATAACCGATTGATGGAGCGTATTTATACGCATACCCATATAGTAGAAATTATTTATAAACTGGAATTTGGCAGATTGGAAGTTTCAACGCGTTTAGAATATTTCTCCGACGAATATTTATCAGTGTTATTTGACGA
>WQVZ01000059.1 GCA_009785595.1 Defluviitaleaceae bacterium
TGGAGGAAGCCGGCAAAATTATGGGACGCCATAAGGGCAGAGGCCATGACACCATCGGCCAGCGTAAAGGCCTTGGCATGGCCTTTGGAGAGCCCATGTACGTAAAAGAAATTAACGCCGCCGCAAACCGCGTGGTACTTTCCAAAGAAGATGCACTTTTCCGTCGTGACATGCTGGTGGAAGATGTGAATTTTATGTCCCATGATGGCATCGAAGGCGAAATGCGCTGCCTGGGCAAAATACGCTATTCCCACAAGTCCGCGCCATGTACAATAAAAAACCGGGATGGCCGCATACAGTGCGTCTTTGACACACCCCAGCGGGCCATAACTCCCGGTCAGTCTGCTGTGTTTTATGATGATAACGGCCGCATCATCTGCGGCGGCGTTATCGTGTAGGGGCGATTCCATGTCCGCCCCTAGTATTTACCGCTCCTTCATTTCCTCAAGGGCATCTTTTAACGCCGCAGGGTCAAGGATTGTATGCATCCAACGATATGCGCCTACATGTATTGTCCGCCGAGGTCTACCCGGCGAATACCAAACATTAAGCTCACGCGTGGCATCTTTCCGACTTAAAATAATGTCTTGCGAATTACCTCCATGAATAACACTAACTTGCCACAGCACATCAGACGCAAGAAAGCCACTCTGGGTTCTGCTTCTCCTGGACATAGTACCCGCTAACAGCTCTACAAGGGCATCATGGTCAAATTTCTCGGTCACATCCTCGCCACGATATTCAACCCGGCTGATGAGGACATAATCATCGTCATGCCTTTGAAAAGTTGTGCCGACGCTTATGGTCGCACCATCTCTGTGGGTCGTCCGCACAATATCATATGCAAAACTATACGGGCCGCGTATTATCGGGCGCGGCAAAAACATCACAAATATCCATATGCCCGCGGCCACGCATATTGCCAACAAAATCCCGGATACAATCCACTTTTTCTTAGTCATTTTCTTTGTCAGTCTGCTTTTTCTCCACAAAAATGGACTCTATGCGCCGCTCATTTACTTCGCGCACCTTAAAAATATAGCCCGCGTGGGGTATTTCCGGCTTTTCGCCGTCATCTGGCACACGCTCCAACAGATGCACCAAAAAGCCGCCTATGGTGTCATATTCCTCCACAGGCAGGTCTATTTCCAAGGCGGCGGCCACATCAGCCAGCCCGGCATCCCCTTGCAACATATATCTATTCTCGCCTATTTCTTCTATATCCGGCGTGTCAACTTCATCGTATTCGTCATATATATCGCCCACAATTTCCTCAATAAGGTCTTCCACCGTCAACAGACCAGCACAACCGCCATATTCGTCCGCCACAATAACCATATGCGCCTGGTTCTTGCGCATTTCTTCAAACAGCTCGTCAATTTTTTTAGAAGGTGGCACCACATGGGCGCTGCGGATGAAGTTGCGCAGGTCAAAGTCCTCCCATTTACCATCGGCAGCAAATATGTGTATCAAAATATCTTTGGTGTTTAAAATGCCGATGATGTTGTCGATGGAGCCTTCGTAGACAGGATAGCGGGAAAATGCGTGGCGAACGATGGTGTCGATAATTTCTTCACGGGTGGAAGCGATGTCTATGGCCACAATATCCCGCCGGTGGGTTACAATGTCCTGGGCAGATTTGTCATCAAATTCCAGCACATTGTTAATCATTTCCTGTTCGGCAGCGTCAATGGCCCCTTCCTCGCCACCTTGGTTTACCATATGGCGTATGTCTTCTTCTGACACACCAGCTTCAAGTTTTTTCGGGTCAACGCCCCATTTGCGTAGCAAAAAATTAGCCATGCCGGTGGTTATGCGCTCCAAAGGCGACAGCAAAAACAGCAACAAACGCGCAGGTGGCAAAATTATTTTAGTAATGCCGGGTGATGTGGTCGCTTTGCCTTTTAGCACGGTAGCTATCATTAGGGCGGTTATTGCCCCGCCCATGGTCACGGCAACAGCTATCCACATAGTGGTCGATAAAACCACAGCCATGCCGCCGAAAACTAGCCACGTAATAGCAACGGCAATATTGCGCGTGGCCGAAAGTCTGTTTGTTTCTTCCGGGTTTTTATCCAGGACGGCAAAAGCAGCCTCAGCCAAAGCCCAAAATGCGATGACTATAACAAAAACTGTCAAAAGCAGTGCCAATGGTAACAAAAAATCATCTCCAATATATTCTGAAGGCTAATATAACACATTTTTCCATTTTTATCAAGCGGTAATTATGATGTTAATCAATAATATACCCAAAACCACCACCAGCACGGGCTTGATGATTTTGGCACCCCGACGGATGGCCACGGTAGAACCCACCAAATTGCCCGCTATGCCAAAAACAGCGGCAGGCACAGCCAGTGCCCACAGCACCTGCCCATTGGCAATAAAAGTGACAAGAGAGCCTATATTGCTGCACATATTAATGATTTTGGCATTGCCATTGGCTGTCACCAGGTCAAACCGCAGGGCCAGGGTAAAAATAAATATAAGAAAAGTGCCGGTGCCCGGGCCGAAAAAGCCATCATAAAAGCCCAAACCCAATGCCGCCGCCCCTGCCCCAAGCAAAATTGTGCGGGTGTGTAGGGTGTGGGACCTGTCTTCTTTGCCAAAGTCCTTTTTTATCAAAACAAACACCGCAACAACAGGCACCACAGCTATTAAAATCCAGCGCAGCACCTCGTCACTGACCAACAAGGCCACATATGCCCCCAAAGCCGAACCCGACAACGCGCACACCGCAGAAATTGGTATGGCCTTAACATACACCTTTTTGTTGCGCAAAAAATTAATGGCCGAAATGGTGGTGCCAAAAGCCGAAGAAAACTTGTTGCTGCCCAGGGCCATATGCATGGGCATCCCCGTAAGTATGTAGGCCGGCAGCGAAATAAGCCCGCCGCCGCCGGCAATGCTGTCAATAAGCCCGCCCAAAAAAATAAGGGCAAACAGCTGTATCATCGTGTATGTATCAAAGGTCAGCAATTCTTCCACATATTCGCCTCCAATCCACTGCATTATACACTGCCGGAGCCAATAATGCAAGCCCGCGATAAAATTTGACATGTATCGTCCATACTGATATAATTTATGGAAATGTTTGCGAAAGAGGGCGTTGTGATGAAAGAACAACTATTAAAGATAAAAACCGAAGCCTTGGCCCGGTTGACCGCCGCCGACAGCCCAAAAGAGCTGGATGACGTGCGGGTGGCCATTTTTGGCAAAAAAGGCGAACTTACCCAGATATTGCGGGGCATGGGCGGTCTGTCAGCCGAAGAACGGCCCATAATAGGCCAGCTGGTAAATGATGTGCGAGAAGAGCTGGAGCGGCAATTTGAAGCCAAAAAGGCGGAGATTGGTCAAAGAGAATTAACAGTCCGCCTAACCACCGAAAAAATAGACGTAACCCTGCCCGGTGCCGGCCAAAAACTGGGCCGCCGCCACCCCATGACTGTTGTTACCGAAGAGATTTGCAGAATATTCATGGGCATGGGCTACGAAATTGCCGAAGGCCCCGATGTGGAAACGGATTATCATAATTTTGAGGCTCTTAACATCTACAAAGGCCACCCGGCCCGGGATGAGCAAGATACTTTTTATGTAGAAGGCGGTATGGTGCTGCGCACGCACACATCACCAGTGCAGGTGCGCTATATGCAGTCCAGCACACCGCCCATCGCCATTGTAGCTCCCGGCAAGGTTTTTCGCTCCGACCAAGTAGACGCCACCCACTCCCCAGTGTTTCACCAAATAGAGGGCCTGGTGGTGGATAAAGGCATACACATGGGCCATCTTAAAGGAGCACTGACGGTTTTTGCCAAGGCACTGTTTGGCGAGGACGTAAAAACCCGCTTCCGCCCCCATCACTTTCCTTTTACGGAGCCCTCCGCCGAAATGGACATAACCTGCTTTGTGTGCGGTGGCAGTGACGAAAATTGCCGCGTGTGCAAGGGCGAAGGTTGGATAGAACTTTTGGGCTGCGGGATGGTGCACCCCAAGGTGCTTGCAGGCTGTGGCATCGACCCGGAAATATACTCTGGCTTTGCCTTTGGCATGGGTCTGGAGCGCATTGCCATGCAGCGTTACAATATCACCGATATGCGTCTGTTGTTTGAAAACGATGTAGAATTTTTACAACAATTTTAGGAGGTGGCCAACAAATGAAAATCCCAATTTCCTGGCTAAAAGACTATGTAAATATAGATTGCGACGTTAAAACCTTGGCCGACCGCCTTACCATGAGCGGCTCTAAGGTTGAAAAAATCGAGCACCTTGGGGCAGACATCACCAATGTTGTGGTGGGTCGCATTGCCGCCATTCTACCCCACCCCAATGCGGACAAACTGGTCGTCACCCATGTGGATATCGGCGAAACAGAGCACAAGCAAGTCGTCACCGGAGCTACAAACTTAAAGGAAGGCGACTATATACCCGTGGCGCTTCACGGCGCAAATCTGGCAGGCGGCCTTAAAATAAAGAAGGGTAAAATACGGGGCGAGGCCTCTGACGGTATGCTTTGCTCTATTGAAGAACTGGGCTACACCCAAGCCGACTACCCCGAAGCCCACCCGGATGGCATATACGTTTTTGCCCAACCCCAACCCCTTGGCGCCGACGCCCGGTTTATTTTGGGCTTACTGGAAGATGTGCTGGAGTTTGAAATAACATCCAACCGGCCGGACTGCTATTCCATCGTTGGCATGGCTCGCGAAACAGCGGCCACCCTTGGTACACCCCTGCAACTACCGGAAATTCCCGTTGCGGATGATGACACCACCGGAATTATCGGTGTAGAAATTAAAAATGCGGAGCTTTGCCCCCGCTATATCGCCCGCGTGGTGCAAAATGTCAGGATAGAACCATCGCCTCAGTGGTTACGCCGCAGGCTTATTAATGCCGGCTTGCGGCCCGTCAATAATATCGTGGACATCACAAATTACGTTATGCTAGAATACGGCCAACCCATGCACGCCTTTGATATTCGTGCTATTGACGGCCACGTGGTGGTGCGTAACGCCGCCGATGGCGAAAAAATAACCACCCTGGACGGGGTGGAGCGCACTTTGGATGCCGACATGCTGGTAATTGCCGACACAACCAAAGCCGTGGGCATAGCCGGTATTATGGGGGGCGAACATTCTAAAATAACCGACGACACAACCACTATCTTGTTTGAGTCCGCCAATTTTTACGGCCCAAATATACGCCAAACGGCCAAACGGCTGGGAGTGCGTACAGATTCTTCCGCAAAATACGAAAAAGGCCTAGACCCCAATTTATCCCTAATTTCCGTAAACCGTGCGTGTCAATTGGTACAAGAATTGGCCTGCGGCGATGTATTGCCGGGCATGGTGGACTGCCATCCCAGCCCGCGCTTGCCGGGCCGTGTGCCATTTGATGCCGAAAAAATCAACGCCCTGCTGGGCATAAACGCCTCCCACCAAGAAATGGCAGATATCTTCTCCTCGCTTGGCATATGTTTGGACGGCGACACTGCCATCATTCCCACCCATCGCAACGATATTAAGCTTTGGCAAGACCTGGCAGAAGAAGTGGCCCGCATATACGGCTACGACAACATACCAACGGCTGTGGCGTCATCTTCCAACGTTGGCAAAAAAAGCCAAAGCCAGCTGATGGAGCAGCAACTAACAGACACCATGGTGGCCCTGGGCTTTTGCCAAAGTCTGTCATATGCTTTCGAAAGCCCTAAGGTCTTCGACAAGCTACTCATCCCGACAGACAGTCCACTCCGCGACACTGTACGCATCATCAACCCCCTTGGCGAGGACACCAGCGTTATGCGCACCACCATGTTAAGCTCTATGCTAACATCTTTGTCCACAAACAACGCCAAGCGCAACGAAGAGGCGGCTCTGTTTGAAATCGCCAAGATATATCACCCTAATGCCATCAAAACCGAGCTGCCAGACGAACGCCAGCACTTAATCGCAGGCTATTACGGCCCCAAGGACTTTTTCCACATAAAGGGCATCATGGAAGCTGTGGCGGATACTTTTGGCGTACCCACCACTAACTTTGCCGCCGAAACCACCCTGCCCTTCTTCCATCCAGGCCGCTGCGGGCGGTTGTATGTGGACGACGTAGCCGTGGCCACCATTGGCCAGGTGCATCCAGCTGTTGCGGCAAATTATGACATCAGCCGCCCCGTATATCTCGCCGTGTTTTATCTGGAAAAATTCTTCGCCGCCGCCAATTTAAACAAAACCTACACCCCCCTGCCCCGCTTCCCGGAAAGCTATCGCGATATCGCCGTGGTGGTGGACAATGCCGTCATAAACGGCGACCTTATAGCCAATATCCGCAAAAATGGCGGCAAATACCTGCGCCAGCTTCAGCTTTTTGATGTATATACCGGCGACAATGTCCCCACCGGCACAAAATCCATGGCCTACAACCTTACCTTTAGGGCCGACGACCGCACTCTTACCGACGAAGAAATTTCCGGGGCAATGGCCAAAATTGTGGCGGCATTGGAGGCGACCCTTGGCGCGAAATTAAGAGCATAACGAATGATACGCGGGACGGATATGGCATCTGCCTATCCGTCCTCACGGTCGAACAAGCATAATTTTATATTTGCGGGTGAAACGAATAATGAATATAGAGATGATTCCAATTAGGAAAGAACAGCGTTCGATACTAAGACAATTGATGGAATTATATGACTATGATTTCTCCGAATACACAAAAGAGGATATAAACGAACATGGGTTTTACGGTTATGGTTATTTAGACAGATATTGGACAGAAGAAACAAGGCATCCTTTTTTTATTATGGTTGATGGTAATTTTGCAGGCTTTGTATTAGTAGGGAAATTTCACGGTTGCAGGTATACAAAAAACGAAAACGCACATAGCATTAATGAGTTTTTTGTAATGAGAAAATATCGCAAAATGAATGTTGGTAATTTTGCTGCAAAGTATGTATTCGATTTGTTCAAAGGGGAATGGGAAGTCAGGGTTTTGCATGTAAATAAACCTGCACTTTCTTTTTGGCATAAGATAATAAATGAATATACAAGCGGCAATAACACTTTTCACACAGAACCTAACCCAAAATGGGACGGAATCGGATATACTTTTTATACTCATTAATAGGCATACTGCGAAATG
Organism: Defluviitaleaceae bacterium; assembly: GCA_009785595.1. Lineage (GTDB taxonomy): Bacteria > Bacillota > Clostridia > Lachnospirales > WRAX01 > WQVZ01. Next base: position 7,132 of record WQVZ01000059.1, read on the forward strand.
TTGACATCCCGGGTATAGTCCGGAATAACTAAGACAAAATGTAGGGGCGACCTGTGGTCGCCCATTTGTCTATCGACACGAAAGGACTAAATATGACACAGGCATATATAAACGGCAAATTCTACACGGGCAATGGCCGCTTTGCCCAAGCAGTGTTGGTCGCAGACGGCCGCTTTGCCCTGATAGGCAACAATGGGGATATTTTGGCGGCGGCAGGCGGTAATGTTGTGGATTTGGGCGGCCGCACCGTCCTGCCCGGTTTTAACGACAGCCATATGCATCTGTACAGCGTGGGTGTCCAACTTAACTCTCTTAAGTTGGGCGATTGCACATCCATTGCAGACTGCATCACCGCAGGCCGGGCATATTTGGAGGGAAAACGCATACCGCCCGGACGGCCCGTTCTGGGGTATTTGTGGAACCAGGAGAGCTTCACAGACGAGCGGCGCAACCTTACCCGCCATGACCTGGATAAAATTTCTACAGCCCATCCCATCCTGGCTTTACGCGCTTGCAGTCATATCGTCAGCTGCAACACCATGGCCCTTAAAATGGCTGGAATTACCGCCAACACCCCAGATCCCCAGGGCGGCGAAATCGGCCACGATGCGGACGGCACACCAAACGGCGTGCTGGCAGAAAACGCTATGGAACTTATAAGCGGGCTGGCCGACAACCCCACCATAGACGAAATGACTGCCACCATAAAGGCTGCCATGACCCACGCCAGCCGCCATGGCATAACTTCCGTGCAGACCAATGACGTGCGCGATGGCAATTGGCAAAATATGTTGGCCGCTTATGGTCGCCTTTATGATCAAGCCCAAGACCAAGCCCCTTTGCGCACAAACCACCAGTGTTTTTTTAGCACACCCGCCGGATTGCGAGATTTTATCACCAGCGGTAATATCACCGGCCGCGGAAACGATATGCACAAAATAGGCCCGCTGAAAATGTTTGTGGATGGCTCCCTTGGCGGCCGCACCGCCGCATTGCAACACCCATACAATGACGCGCCACACACGAGCGGCATACTAACCATGACCTCAGCCCAGCTGGACGAAATGATACAAATAGCCCACGCCGCTGGGATGTCCTGCGTCATACATGCCATTGGCGACGGTGCTATGGCTTTGGTGCTGGCCGCCTACGAAAAAGTTATATCAGGCGGCAATAACCGCCTGCGCCACGGCATAATTCACTGCCAAATTACCGACACGCCCATTTTAAAGCGCATGGCGGCAAGCAATGTGCTGGCCCTGGTGCAGCCCATCTTCCTGCATACCGACATAAAAATGATAGAAAGCCGCGTGGGGGCCGACCGAGCCGCCACATCCTATGCCTGGGGCACCATGGACAGCTTGGGCATACCCGTAAGCTACGGCACCGACGCCCCCATCGAGGGCCTTTGTCCCATCCGCAA
>WQVZ01000060.1 GCA_009785595.1 Defluviitaleaceae bacterium
GAAATATCCACGCCGTCCACCGTAAGACCATTGCCAAGCAACGAAATAAGCATACGCCCGGTGCCTACGCCGGCTTCTAAAACAGGCCCATCCACATCTGCCAACTTTTTGGTGTAATACTCAATATCGCCGCCGACGGAATGTCCGGGCGGCTTTGTTAGTTCGTACAAAATCGTACTTAATTCTCCATATTCTTTAAACATTAAGGTTCGGTTGCTCCTTATTTATTTGGTCTTGCAGGGCGTTCACAATATCGCGCAAACGGGCGGCTTCTTCAAATTCCTCGGCCTCTACAGCTTTTTTCAACAAAAGGCGCTTTTCATCCAGTTCTCGCTTAATTAGCACATCAGAAAAGCGGCCGGACTGGTCGCCGGGGATTTTGCCATTATATTCTTCCGAGCCGTGTATGCTCTTTAAGGCACGGGCAATATGGGGTCTAAAAGCAGTGTAACAGGCTTCGCACCCTAGCTTGCCTGTTTGTTTAAAATCACCGTAGGTTTGGCCGCAGCGGTGGCACACAAGGCCATCGGCACTGTGTATGCGGCCTGTGGCGTCTACAATTTCAAAAACATACTTCAGAAAGCTGTTTAGATTGCCATCCATTCCGCATCAACTCCTTGTCATTTGCTCACAATATACGCCCACAAGACAGGCAAAATCTGTCGGTGTCGGCATTTGTGCTGTTGCAAACATTGCAAACCTTTGTTTTTGGCATTTCCGGTGGTATGGCAGGTGCCTGGTTTGGCTCTAAATGCGGGGCCTGCACCTGATGTTGTGTATATTCTCCGACAACAGTTGGTGTAGTTTCCGGTGCTTCTCCTATGGTGTCGCCGCATTTTGGGCAATATATGGTGGTTCTTGGGGAGGATTTACCACATTTTGGGCAGGTTATGGCACCCTTGGCTATGTCTAGGGCAGACTTTATGTCTTCAATCTTGCGTTGTTGTGCCAAAATTTCTTGGTATTTGGTATCAAAAAACTCGCCCAAACTGCCGCCGTAGCTATAAATTTCATGTACTTTCTTGCCGATCTCTGTGTACATATTGTTAAGCTTGGCTTCTTCGCTGGACAGATTAAGTGTCAGCTTTGTGGTCTTTATCAAAGTGCCGCTTCCTTTGGTTATGGCGCGGGTCACACCAACAATGCCCTTTTTCAAATCGTCCATGACATCACCTCCTGTTTAAATTATATTGGTTTTTGGGTGAAAATACAAGCGGAATCTATTCGCCGTCATCATAAAACAGCGCACGGGCAAAGGTTGTAGGGTCAAAAGGCTGCAAATCATCAATTTGTTCGCCTACGCCCACATATCTCACGGGTATGGCCAGCTCATTTGCAATGGCAACAACAATACCGCCCTTTGCGGTGCCGTCCAGTTTGGTTAGAATTATGCCACTGATGGGGGCAATTTCCGCAAACAACTTGGCTTGTTGCAGGGCATTTTGCCCCGTTGTGGCATCCAATACTAAAAATGTCTCCCTATGGGCGTCGGGATGTTCTCTGTCTACTATACGGGATATTTTGCCCAGTTCGTCCATCAGATTTTTTTTGTTGTGCAAGCGGCCGGCGGTGTCCACAATGAGCAAGTCAGCTCCGCGGGCCTTAGCTGCAGCACAGGCGTCAAAAACTACAGCCCCCGGGTCGGAGTTTTCTTGATGTTTAATTAAGGTAACGTTGGCCCGGTCTGCCCAAATTTGCAGTTGATCTATAGCCGCAGCGCGGAATGTGTCCGCCGCCGCCAAAATTACTTTATTTCCGGCAGCAGTGTAATTGGCCGCCAATTTGCCAATGCTGGTGGTTTTGCCCACGCCGTTAACACCAATAATTAGCACCACAGCGGGGTGCTTTATGTCCAGGGGTTTGCCCGCATCCTCTATCATTTCAGAAATCACAGCCGCCAGCGCGGCCTTCACGCCTTCGGCATTGTCTATTTTATCTGACTTTACTTTCTGGCGCAGTTTATCTATGATATCACAAGCGGTTTCTACACCACAATCGGCTAAAATAAGGGCTTCTTCCAGCTGTTCATACAACTCTTCATCAATTTTAGAAAAACCTCGCAAAGCATTTTCCACGGAATCGGCAATATTTTGCCGTGTTTTGCTTAGGCTGTTCGCGATTTTTTTAAAAAATCCCATATCATCTCCTACTTTCCAACTCTATTTTATGGGTAATACGATTTTTTAACTCTTCCACATGGGTAATAAGGCCCACCACCATGTTTTCCTCCCGCAGTTGCTCCAGACAATCCACAACAATATCTAGGGTTTGGGTGTCAAGAGAGCCGAAACCCTCGTCCAAAAAGAAAAAGGATAGGTCGGCGCGGCTTTTCATCTGGATTTTTGTGGCCAGGGCCAAAGCCAGACACAAAGACGCCATAAAGGCCTCGCCGCCGGACAGGGACGCGGGCGGACGATAGGCGCCGCCGCCGAAATCGTCACGTATAAGAAAGTTAGTGTCTTCGTCATATTCGATGGCGTATTGACCGCCGGTCATGCGCTTTAGGCGAGCCGTGGCCTCGGTGGTGATATAATGTAGGTGGCGAGAGGCTAGGAATTTGATAAAAGCATTGGCACGGAAAAGGTCGGCAATCTCGCGAATGGCACCGTGGCGGGTTTGCAGGGCTTTTTGCTCTTTGTGGAGCAGCGCCAGTGCCGCTAAGTTTTCCGTCATTTTTTTAATTTCATCTTCCAGCACTGCCTGGGCCTTTTGGTTGGCTGTCAAAGCTACATCAGTGGCGGTGTAATCAGCAAGAGCTTGAGCTGATTTGGCTGGAATTTGCTCCAAATCTTCCTCATCCCGCAGGTGGTGTGCCAGTTGCTCTATAGTACGTTCCAGCTCGTTTTTGGTCTGATAAAAGTGCTGTATTTTATTGTCCAGATCAGTCGTTTGTTGCCGAGACAACAATGCCCCTTCAGCGGCTTCAAAGGTATCAAAACCGCTTGCAGCCAGCTCTTGTTCAATCAATGCACCTTGCTGCTTCAAAGATTCTGCTAGATAGCGCAGACGTTCTTGAGCGGAAGCCAAGGCAGTGGCCGCTTCTTGGGCCTGAACTTGGCATTTATTTTTAGCGTCTTCCAGGACTCGCACGGTGGTGGTTATGGCAGTTATACGTTTTTTAATATCTTCTAATGCACGGGATATTTTATCAAAATTATCGTATTCTCCTAATGCAGCCCGGTTGGTGGCTATCACGGCGGCTTTTTCTTCGCCGGCGGCTAAGGTGGCCCCTAATTGCGCTTCTAAAGCGGATATTTGGGAATCTAAAGCCTTTTTTGCGGCGGCTACCCCTTCTTTATCTTCGCGCAGTTGAAGCTCTTGTTTTTCTAGGGTCGATTTTTCGGCGTTTTTATCGTACGCAGCCTGCAAGGCAGCGGCAAAAGTGGTTTGCAGCGATAAATCGGCCCTAAAGGCACCTAAAGTGGTGTTAAGATTGTTTTTGTCTGTAGTTAGTTGGTGCAAAGATTCTGATAGATTGCTTATAAGTACCTGATTCTGGGTGTATTCGGTTTTAAGAGTTTCGAAATCGTCCGTTGAGTGGGCTTCTTGCGCATATATTGTTTGTTGTGCAGCGGGGTTTGGGTGATCTTTGGAGCCGCACACGGGGCATTCGCATCCATACTTAAGGTCTTTTGCCAGTTCTGCTGCTAGGTTATGCTTGCTTGTAGCATATAATTCTGATAGTGTTTCATTTCGTGTTTCTAGGGTCAATTTCTTTTTTTCGGCGATTGTGTATTCTTTGGTCTTTCGTGCCAACTCTTCTTCGGCTGTGGCTGCGGCGTGCAAAGATTTAAAGACCCCTGGTAATACAATCAGTTCATTTTCAGTGCGGACGACTTTCTCCAAAGCAGCGTCTATTTCGCCATCTTTTTTAGCTCCCTCATCGCTTTCTCGGCACATTTGCTCCAGTTTGCCGTTTTGCTGCTTCCAGTCCAGGCGCAAGTGGGCAAGTTCTTTTTCTATAGTCGCAATGCCGTCCAGTACTGTGAGATTGCCGTTTAGTGCCTGCTCCTGTTTAAGCAGAAGGGGGTATTCCTCGTCCATGGCTTTGCGGGCGACTTGATATTCTGTGTCATATTGTGCCGTTTTTTGGGCAGTTTGTTGGGCTAAAAGTTCTGCCAAGCCGTACTGTTCCTTGCTTTGCAGATACTGCTTGCGCAGTGATTTCAAAGCCTCTATGGGCAAATGCAGCTTATCGGCGCGGCGTGCAGCTTCCAAGGTGGTTTTGTCAGTATCAATATCATTTTGCAAAACAAGTAACTGTGACAGCTTATTTTGTGATACTTGCAGTTGTGTATAGGCCGCTTCCAGATTTTTATATATTTCCCGCTGATCAAAAAATAATTCTCGCGACAGGCTTAAACGCTCAATTTCCCCAGACAAAGCGACGCATGATTTAGTTTTTTCTTCCAGAAGATCCTTGGTGATATCTCCATAAAAAGCCATTTGCATGGCGCAGGTTTCCAGCTTGGCTTCCGTAGTACGCTCGGCGTTACGAACTTTATTAATCAGCACTTTCCCCAGTTCTTCCAAGTCAAAAAGCCGCTCCAGCATTTTACTGCGTTCGTCACCTTTTAAAAAAATAAATTCGTTAAATTTGCCCTGTGGCAGAAAAACAGAACGGGTGAAGTCGTGATAATTAAGGCCTATAAGACCAATTACAGCGGCCGTCACCTGGGCCTCCTTGCGATCGGCCAAAATTTCGCCGCCAACTTCCGACAACTGACAGTTTGTTATACGTGCCCCTTTGCCTTTTGCGTCTCGTTTGTAGCTCCGCCTTACCTCATATTGCCGTAAAGCATCGCGCTGAATTTGGAAACGAAAAACCACATGAGCGGTGGTGCCGGCACTGTTTATAAATGTGGAGTGGGATGTTTTGGTGTACCTGGGAATTTCTCCGTAAAGTGCCAAAGTTATGGCATCTAAAATGGTGGATTTTCCACTGCCTGTTGGGCCAAAAATACCGAAAATACCACCATCTGCCAGAGTTTCAAAGTCTATGAAAAATTCCTCTTCATAGGAATTTATGCCGGTAAATGTAAGGGAAATTGGTTTCATGATCGCTCCTCACTGGCAAGTATTTCTTCAAAAATCGACAACAATTGAGCAGCCGGTTGGACACCCTTTGTTTTGGCATAAAAATTAACAAATTCCCGTCGGGGATCAATGGCCGCAAAAGCATCAAATTCGGAGGCTGCGGCTTCTTTACCTTCCGCAAGGTCTATGGACACAATATCCGCAGCCAAACGACGCATTTCTTTGATGTCATAAGGATTTATGGTGGTTTCGCCTGTTATGCGAATATATTTGTAGGCATTGCTGGGCTGCCGACATTTTTCGACAGCTTGGGCAGCGGTCTCTACCTCCCACAATTCCAACGGCTTGGGGCAGTTAAGCAAAATTTTCTCCACAATCGGAGCCTGCCCTGGGGCTAAATCGGCAATATATACGGACTTTGGACTTTGTTCCGACAAGCTGTAGGGCAGGGGAGAGCCTGCATAATAGGCCAGATGTGTGCCATCAGGGCCGCACTTCACTTTCTGGGCACGATGAAGATGACCCATGGCGATGTAATCGACGGCAGGTATGGCCTCAGGTTGTACAGCAAAAACACCGCCGATCTGTATATCACGCTCCAAACCACGGCTGACATCGCCGCCGGTAATATGAAAATGCCCGGTAGCGATATTTATCGTATTTTGTCTAAAATATTGTGCGCGATGAGCAAATAACTCCCCAACCTTTGCGGAATAATCCCTTTGCATACCGGCTTCGTCTTTGGCGGCGAAAATAACTTCGCCCAGGCGATGTTCGCTAACAAAAGGCACAGCAGCGATGACCGCCTGCTGATTGCCAATAATTATCTCTGCACAGCCCGGCCCCAAAGGCTCCACAGAAAAACCATCATGCTGGCGGGCAGGTAAAACGGTGTTGGGGGTAGCGAAAACTAATATTCCAAGCTTAGAAATAGCGGGGGATGGAGCGGACAAACGCTCGGCACTGTCGTGATTACCCGCCACCAACACAATAGGTATCTTAAAAGCGGCCAGATTGGTCATGGCTTCATAAAACAAGCCCTCGGCGGCGGCCGAAGGATTTGCAGTATCAAAAATATCCCCGGCAACTAGCACCATGTCCACATTTTCGTCCTGTACAATGTGGCAAAGCTGCTCCAGGAAAAGCTTTTGCTCTTCTATACGGCTAAAAGGGCCGAGACTGGCACCAAGATGCCAGTCGGCGGTATGTAAAATTCTCATATATCACCAAGGGCAAGCCCCTTCCATATATTCAACAATCTCTGTTGCCCCTTCTAAATCCAAGTCCCTAAGAAACTCCATGTTTATACGGTTTTCATACAGCATTTCTACAAGCTCCAGCATATAGTCCTTGCCCTCATTAATGTTGAAATTACGAAAATTCACGGTGTGTCGCATATTATCCAAGTAAAAATATGCAAGAAAAGTAAAATCTCTGCCACGGCCAAAGGTGTCTCTGCCGGGGTCGGTAACAAAAGCCGTAACGTGAAAGCCGTCTATATCAGTAACTGTGGGATTTGGATCCCACCCCAGACCGATAACATCAAATGGATGACCAACGCGGATGAACACTCCCTCAGCCATTTGTGAAGTCATGCCAAAGAAATAATCGCCGTGATAAAAAACTCTTGCATTGTATGGGACAAGATCAATTCTTTCAAATACAATACGCAGTTGTTCTTCGTCAAGATTTAGGCAAGAATACCCTTCACGGGAAACCAACCCATGCGGCCACATGCCAAGATGCTCCATCCGGTTGAAATGCAATGGGTGCACGCCCCTCGCAGAAGATGTCAGCGTAAACACTATAAATATCGAAGCAATCAAGAGATTACGCCGCTTCATGGCATGAGCCCCCTTTGCTAAGAATTACCTAATAAACATCGCGTCGCCAAAGCTAAAAAATCTGTATTTTTCTTGGATAGCCTCGTTGTATGCGGCCAGGATATTCTCTCGCCCGGCCAGGGCCGAAACCAGCATTATCAGTGTGGATTCCGGCAGATGGAAGTTTGTTACAAGACCATCCACGACGCGGAAGCGATAACCGGGGTAGATGAAAATGCCGGTATATCCGCTGTTTGCGGCTACCAAACCATTGTCTGTGGCGCAGGATTCCAGGGTGCGCACGCTGGTGGTGCCAATGGCGATAACACGGCCGCCTACTGCCCGCGCGGCATTGATTATATCGGCCTGAGAGGGCTCTAACACATAAAATTCCGAATGCATTTCGTGGTCTTCTATTTTATCGGCTTTTACAGGGCGAAAGGTACCCAGACCCACGTGGAGTGTGACATATGCAATAGACACACCTTTTTGGCGGATTTTGTCGAGAAGTTCTTGGGTAAAGTGCAGGCCGGCCGTAGGGGCAGCGGCAGAGCCGCTTTCCTTAGCATACACCGTCTGGTAGCGGTCTTTGTCCTCCAGTTTTTCCGTGATATACGGTGGCAGGGGCATCTCGCCAAGCTGATCCAAAATCTCCTCAAAAATACCGTCGTAAGTGAATCTTACAAGGCGATTACCGCCGTCAACTATATCAATAATTTCGGCGGATAAAATATCGCCAAAAGACAACTTTTGCCCGATTTTGGCCCATTTGCCGGGACGCACAAGCACCTCCCACACATCGTCGCCTTTGTTGTTAAGGAGCAAAAGCTCTACCTCGCCGCCCTCAGCTCGCTGACCCATCATGCGTGCCGGGATGACCTTTGTGTTGTTTATTACAATACAATCCGCCGGTGTCAGCATATCTAAGATATCAGGAAAATGCCCATGGCCAACGGCACCGGTGTGTTTATCCAGCGTAAGCAAGCGGGACGCCGCCCGGTTTTCCAGAGGTCGCTGTGCTATCAGTTCCTTTGGTAGATCAAAATAAAAATCGCGTTTGTCCATTAACGAATCTCAACTCCTGTATAATAATGATGCAAAATTTGTCGGAAATCGTAACCACGCTGGGCCATACCATTTGCGCCGTGCTGGCTCATACCCACGCCGTGACCCCATCCGCGCCCAGACAACTCAATAGAATAACCGCTGCTGGTTGTGGTAGCAACAATACCACTGCCGCTGGGTGTGGTGTTTTGATTGCCGCCGCCTGAAATACTTGACAC
>WQVZ01000061.1 GCA_009785595.1 Defluviitaleaceae bacterium
CTGATAAACCGGGACGTATTTGACACTATAAACAGTGGCAGTGTTTATGGTCGTTCCGCCGGCTTCGGCATGACGTGCCAGGGGTTGTGTAACCCGCAGCTCTACATCAAAGTTAACAGCACCGCCGCGTCTGACATTGGCGTCTTCTTCATCGCAAAATACATATTGTGCCACGGGAATATAAAACCACATTTCTTCAACATCGCACCACTCAAATATATTTAATGGGTCGCCTGCTATGTCGTAATTAAGCCAAGAATAGAAATTGGGAGCAACGCTGCCGGGGTGGTTGCGTTGGTTAATTTGGAAATCATCCCAAATGCTCTCCCAGCCCACCACGCGCATACTTGTCATGAAGGTTGTTGGCACATTAATGGGCCATTCGTAATATTGTATTGACGTGACAGCCACACGCTGTCCGCCTATGGTAAGATAGTATGTAGCGGGTTGATTGATAGGGTTTTGTCCGGGAGGAATAGCCGCGTTAAAGGCCATGCGGTCTCTCCAGCGTATTTCGATATAGCCCATTTCTATCATGCGTATGCTGGCTATATCATCCGACCATCTTGTATATGTCGCCGCCGCAATGGGGCCTATTGGTGTGCTAAAAACGCGGTCGGTTATGGAGTCGCCAAGTATTACCACACCATCGGGAACCGCAGCAACCGCAAGAGAGTAGCCTAAATCGGCATCTGTGATGCGGAAATATCTGTCCGTGGCACCGGCAATGGGAATCCAATCCGACACAGAGCTGCTTGCGGCGGGAACCCTAAACCACTGCAAAGGTACGGCCGCAATAGGCACAAGGCTGTATGGCGGGTCAAATTGTATTTCGGAAACTCTTAAATATTGGCCCGGATTTGCGTAAAGGTTGGCGGGCTCGATTACTACGGAAGTAACATGCGCCGGGTGAATTACAGACGCATGAATCACAAACCATTTTGTTGGGTCGTCAGGGTTAAAAGGAATTGCGTGGGTCTCGTTATTATTGTTTGGTGTGGCCAGTTGCACCCTGCCAGGCTGTTCAGGGCCAATAGCGGCAGCTCTCCAAACACCCGGAGCATGTACAATGCCGTCATTGCCCACGTATTTAATAGCGTGATATCCGTTTGGCAAACGAACAATGCGCCAAAGCAAATCATTGTTGGCTGCATCCGGCCCCCAATGGCCGCGACTGTCTGCCCAAACGCCCAATGCCCATGTTACGGGATGGATATGGGCATCCAGAAGTAAATTGCGGTCCACGGACAAAATGCCGTAGCCAACTTGGTTGCCGCGGTTATGTACTATTTCAAAAATAGCCTGTATGTTTACATCATCAGGCAGTGCGCCCGATGGGTCAAGAGCCGTAAAGCTCGGGTCGCCAAACACATGATGCCATACGGGGGTAGCGGGATTATTCCGTACTTCGCCCACGCCTCCGTTAATGGGGTTTGACGGCGCCAAATGCACAACAAAACGGGTGCCGTCGTGGAAGGCATATCTTTTGACGGGTATGTCCAGAGTGGTGGACAGACCGTCGTGGGTGATTATAAGGGTTCTGTAAACATTGTCAAGGCTTTGGTCCGCAATAAAATCAGCCCTGTAATTCAAGTCGCGCCCGTCCACCCAAGAAATCATCTCCGGGGTGATGTCTGCCGCGGTTAAAATTACTGGCTCCGGGTCTGCCGGTACTGCAATTTGTATGCCTCTAAGATCAAGCATATCAAACACGGCATAGTCCATAAAGTACGGATTGCTTACCACAGCCATGTCCGAAGCGGCCGCTGTCTCGGCCACATACTCGGCCGCCCCCAAGGGCGGGGCAAGAAACGAAGGCAGCGCTAAGCCCACAGCCAGCATAATGGCAACAACTCTTTTTGCAAGCTTTCCTGTTGTTTTTTGCATAACTTTTCAACTCTCCTTGTATTTTATATTGTTATCAAGAGCCTGTCTAAAATCTAATATGAACCGAGTTTTTGGCACGCAATTAGCAGGGCAAGGGTGCCGAAAAGAATCGTGTGAAGATAGATTTTTAGGTAGGCTCTAAAGTTCGATTGGCAAATGCCGCTATCCTACCCTCCTTTCTGACCGAGCTCCTCGATTGTTTCCTTATTTTTCTCGTTATAATAATAACACAGGCCTATGCCTATGTCAATTGTGAGGCAGTGCGCCCTTGTGCAAAAGACCTGGCTTGGAAGCCTTGCTGAGACAATTTCCTAACAGGTGGCAATAGTGCATAACCCTTGTTGAGTCAATTTTTCCAAGCGTAATTTGCGAAGCAAATTTTGCGCGATAGCCGTTTCAAGCGTTTTTCTTGAAACGGCGAAAGTCGCAAAGTGAGATAAAAATTGTGCGAAACAGGTTATGCACCATTGCCAGGTCTAAAATTAAGCACAATTACTTGCAAAAACTGTAGGAATATGTTATAATAACACCGAAAAACACAATAGGGCGGTTGGCTTCGTACCCCATGTCGCAAACAGGGGGAGGTGAGGCTATGGTCGATATGTCGTTTACATATTTTGAGTTGTTCTCGTTGATTTTAACTGTGCTACTTATCGTAGAAACAAGAAAAAATCGCAAAAGCGGAAGCAATCACGATACCACAAATGACAGAAAAAATAACCGCCCCAGACCAAGGTGATGCGGTTATTTGAGTGCAATTAACTGCGAAACCAATCGTCACAGTTGTGTTCAAGAGCTCACGTTAGCGCGTGGGCACTTGTTTTATATACCAAACATACCACACAACTATACTATTGTCAAGAGAAACATATAAGGGGAGGAATGCCCATGGTTGCCAAGATACTATCCGGTGCTTTGTCCGGGGTTGCCGGTATTATGATAGAGGTAGAAGTAGATATGGCCGGCGGCATACCTGCCTTTGACATTGTGGGCCTGCCGGATTCTGCCGTAAAAGAATCCAAAGAGCGGGTGCGCACCGCCATAAAAAACGGCAATATACTCCTTCCGCCAAAGCGCATTACCGTAAACCTGGCCCCGGCCGATATACGCAAAGAAGGCCCGGCATATGACCTGCCTATTGCCTTGGGTATTTTGGCCTGTATGGGCATCATCCCCATGGCCGCGCTACGTAATGTTTTTGTGGCAGGAGAGCTGTCTTTAGACGGCGAACTGCGCCCTGTTGCCGGCGTGCTGCCCATGGTGCATTCCGCCGTACAGACGGGTATCACAACCTGCATTGTGCCATATGTCAACGGCGAAGAGGCGGCGCTGGTGCAAGGCGCACGGGTAATTGCTCCAAAGAATTTATCAGAGCTTGTCGGCCATTTTAAAGGCAGATTTATCCCGGAATATAGGCGCGAAGCGACAACAGAGGAAATCCGCTCCCCGGAATCTCTCCTGGATTTTGGCGATGTGCGCGGCCAAGAGAATGTAAAACGCGCCCTGGCCATAGCCGCCGCCGGTGGCCACAACATACTGCTAATAGGCCCGCCGGGTAGCGGCAAAACCATGATGGCCCGCCGTCTGCCGGGCATTTTGGCCAATTTGCACTTCGAGGAAAGTATTGACGTTACCAAAATATATTCCGTGGCGGGTATGATACATGACAAAGGCACTCTTGTCCGCACCAGGCCTTTTCGTGCGCCTCATCACACGGTTTCATATTCCGCCCTGGTGGGTGGTGGACGCATACCCAAGCCGGGCGAGGTTAGCCTGGCACACCACGGTGTGCTGTTTTTGGACGAGTTGCCGGAATTCTCCCGCAATGTGTTGGAAGCCCTGCGCCAGCCCATGGAAGACCGCACCGTCACCATATCCCGCGCAAATTCTACCATGACGTACCCCTGTAATTTTATGCTGGTGGCTTCCATGAACCCCTGTCCTTGCGGCTTTTTCGGCGAAGGCGATAAATGCAAATGCACCGAGCGCGAGGTAGGCAAATACCTTGACAGAATATCCGGCCCATTGTTGGACCGTATAGACATGCATGTTGAGGCCGCCCGGGTGAATTACGAGGATTTTGAGACAGAAACACGCCCCAAAAGCTCCGCAGACATAAAAACCGAAGTAGAGCGTGCCCAACACATACAAGCCCAGCGATACGCAAACGAAGCCGTAAAAGCCAATGCCGACCTGGACAGTGGTCTCATCGAAAAATACTGCCCCCTGGACGATGACTGCAAAGCCCTGATAAAGCGCGTCTATGACGTAATGGGCTTGTCCGCCCGGGGCTATCACAAGATATTAAAGCTGGCCCGCACCATTGCCGACTTGGCCGGCACGCCCAATATTGCCCGCGAGCATATATCCGAAGCCATACAATATCGGGCGCTGGATAGGAAGTATTGGAACTAGATGCACCAAAACATGGGAGATACCTTTATGCACAAGTTGCCCATAAGAAAAGCTGCGCGTCTGGAAGTGTATGATTATTCCAGCGCAGGCGCGTATTTCATAACCATATGCACGCAAGATAAGGCCATGTTGTTCGGTAATATCGTAGGGGCGGATTCTATATCCGCCCGCATGGTTTTAAATGATGCAGGTAAAATGATAGACGCCGTGTACCGAGAGACAATCAATCAGTTCCACAATGCAACATCAACAACACATATTGTAATGCCAAACCATTTCCATGCAATTATCATAATAGACCGGGCGGATATAGAAACCGCCCCTACATTGTCGGATGTGACTCAGTCGTTTAAGAGAAACACAACGATTAAATATATCCAAGCAGTCAAAGCAGGACTGCATCCACCATTCAACAAAAGAATCTGGCAGCGTGGCTATCACGATCAAATTATCCGCAATGAAGCAGACTACCTTCGCATATGGCAATACATAGATGAAAACCCGATGAGATGGGCGGAGGATTGCTATTATGCACCCCAAAACTACAAACGGTGATGAATTATGATGAATATTATGGCAAAACTGCCAAGCCCGGCAGAATTAAAACAAACAATGCCCCTTAACGCGGCATCGTATACAGCAAAGCGGGCAAAAGATGATGAATTGGCGCAGATAGTTGCAGGGGCCAGCGATAAGTTTTTACTTATAGTGGGCCCCTGCTCGGCAGATGACCCAGCTGCCGTGTTGGAATATGCCGATCGCCTGGCCAAAATAGCCCAAAAGGTGCAAAGCCGCATATTTGTCGTTATGCGGGTTTTTACCGCCAAGCCCCGTACCCTTTGCGGCTATATGGGCCTTGTTCACGAACCCGGCGGCATACAGGCCGCCCGCCGTCTGCATCTGGATGTTTTGGCAAAAACCGGCCTTGTCACCGCTGATGAGCTGCTATACCCTGCCATTCATCCATATTTTGATGATATTATCAGTTATTTCACTATTGGCGCCCGCACGACAGAAAGCCAAGAACACCGCTTGCTGGCCAGCGGCATTGCCGCCCCCGTGGGCATAAAAAACCCTATTTCCGGCGATTTGGGCGTGTTGGCAAATGCCGTTGCCGCCGCAAAGGCGGGGCATAGTTTTGTTTACAATGGCCACGAGGTACGCTCTGGCGGTAATGTTCTGTCTCACGCCATTTTACGTGGCGGCCATGCCCCTAATTATCATGCCGAAAACCTTTTGCAGCTTTATAATGCGGGCGTAAACGCCGTCGTAATAGACACAAACCACGGTAATTCCGGCAAAGACCATACAAAACAGCCCGCTATTGCCCTGGAAATTCTTAAAATGCGCAACAAAAGCCCCATAATACGCAAAATGGTAAAGGGGCTGATGATAGAATCATATATCGAAGAAGGCAATGCGGCCGCCCATGGTGCGGCTTACGGTCGTTCTGTTACCGACCCATGCCTGTCTCTGGCAGACACCGAAAAGCTAATTATGCAAATAGCGGACGGGTTGTAGGAATCACCCGCGCCATGCTTCTACGGCACCGTGTATTATGCCTAGTATGGCAAATATCATCCAGCCTGGATGCCACCAAAAAAACCCAAAACCCAAAATGAGATACATACCCGCGGCAAGTATATAGATGACGCCACGATTAAAAAGCCGATCATACAGCCCTAGAGCAGGTTTTATTTCATCATCAACCGGATATACAGGCGTATCGCCTTTTGGTGGTACTTTTACCGCCGTAAATTCCCCGTCTTTTAGCAAATAATCCGTGGTTACACCAAATATTGTGCTTAACTGTACTATGTTTTCTATTTCCGGTATGCTTTCGCCTTGCTCCCATCTTGATATGGCCTGGCGAGAGATAATCATCATATTTGCCAGTTCTTCCTGGCTAAAACCCCTTTGTTTGCGCAATGCCGCAACTTTTTCACCAAAAGTCAATATAATCCCCTCCGTTTTGATGCGTGTGTTACCATTATAGTCTTCTGGTGCACCAAAAATCAAGCAATTTTTGCTTGCGCCGCCATTTGCAATTGTCTATTGCTATATATTTCGGTCAGACAACTCGGATAAATAACATAAACCTTCGGCATGCCTGGATTGCAACTGGCCTGCCGCCAAACGAAACCGCCAATTGCCGCTGGCTGTGCCGGGTGTGTTCATGCGATATTGTGTGTCCAGCCCCAACACATCCTGCACAGGAATTATGGCCATATTGGCCGTGGATAAAAAGGCGGCGCGAATAAGGTCCCACGGGACATCACTGCCATCTACATTTAAATATCGGCGCAAAAGATCCTTAGTCTCGTCATCAGCGGCATTGTACCAGCCGAGAGTGGTGTCGTTGTCGTGGGTGCCGGTGTACACAACCATATTGCTTGTGGCAAAGTTATGCGGTGCATTTGGGGCCTGGGTGCCAAAGCCAAAATGCAGCACCTTCATGCCGGGCAGGGCCAGATCGTCCCGCAGCTGTTCCACTGCCGGGGTGATTATGCCCAGGTCTTCGGCAATAATGGGCAAATCCCCCAGGCGTTTTTTAATAATATCAAAAAATTCTCTGCCGGGGCCGGGCATCCATTTGCCGTCTTTGGCGGTTTTTGCGCTGTATGGCACGGCCCAAAAGCTCTCGAAACCGCGAAAATGGTCTATGCGCAGTATGTCGCAGCATTCCAGAGCCTTGGATATGCGGGACAACCACCAGGTATATCCATCTTTTTTGTGGTTTTCCCAATTATACAGCGGGTTGCCCCACAACTGGCCGTCGGTGGCAAAATAATCCGGTGGCACACCGGCTACCATATTTGGTGTGCCGTGGCTGTCCATCATAAAAAGATCCTGATGGCTCCAGCAATCGGCACTGTCATATGCCACAAAAATAGGTATGTCTCCCACGATTTTAACATCGTTTTTGGTGGCGTATCTTTTGAGCTCTGCAAACTGCTTAAAAAATATAAATTGAAGAAAATTATGATATTCTATTTCATCCGCCAGCTGTTCCCGCCAGTGGATTATGGCTTCCACCTTGCCTTGAGCAATATCACGTGGCCATGACTGCCAAACCGCCCCATAGAAAAAGTCGTCAATTTGGTTTTTCGACAATACTTTGCTGTTTTTGCGGGCAAAATATAAATAATCGCTGCTTTCTGTCTCGTGGCGGCGCTGGTTGATAAAATGGGCCTTTAAGGCCACAAAAAGAGAGTAATCTGCCAGCCAAAAGGCGTTTTGCTCCACAAACACACTATATTTTTTTGCCATGTTTTGGTCGATACCTGTGGCAAAATTGGCAAAAGCCAGCCGAAACATGTGGTTTTTAAATTCTGATATCACATAATAGTCAACAATATTATCCGGGAAATTATATTCGAAAATTATGTCGTTTTGGGTAAGCAGACCCCAGTCCACTAATTTTTCGGGGCAAATAAGCAGATGGTTGCCGGCAAAGGTGGAAAAGCTTTGGTAGGGCGAATCACCAAAAGACGTAGGCCCCACAGGCAAAATTTGCCATAATGTTTGCTTTCCTTCTTTAAGGAAATCTATAAAATTATAGGCCGCCTGACCAAGGTCGCCTATGCCAAATTTTGTGTATAATGAGGTGATATGGGCCAAAATGCCGCTGGTTCTGGGAAAGTCCATATAAAATCGCATCCCTCTCTAGGTTGTTGGCTACATAGTTATTATGCACCACTTTTCATAAAAATTCAAATAAAAA
>WQVZ01000062.1 GCA_009785595.1 Defluviitaleaceae bacterium
AAAGCCTTGTACATCCTATTTTTGCCAGCTTTTAACGCTATCAAAGCCATACCCGTAGTGTCTTTTACTATTTTGGCTATTATGTGGGTAGAATCGTTAAATTTGTCTTTGTCATTTTTTATCGCCTTCATCACTGTGCTGCCCATAGTTTATTTTAACACATACGAGGGTATCAAAAATACCGACGCAAAACTTTTAGAAATGTCCAAAGTATTTGTGGTGTCATATAAAAAAATAATTCTGCATGTCTATGTGCCTTCTGTGTTACCGTATGTCGTATCCGCCGCAGCCAGCGGTATTGGCTTCGCCTTTAAGGCTGGCGTAGCCGCCGAGCTTATAGGCAGAGTCAATCACACCATTGGTTTTAATCTACAAATAGCCCGCAATTTCCTGCAAATGTCTGATTTATTGGCCTGGACCATCGCCATTGTGCTGCTAAGTTATATGATGGAAAAATTCTTTCTGCTGCTGCTAAAGGGGGTGGAAAAATGGCACTAGAGCTACGGCATATCTACAAAAATTTCGGAGACCACAATGTCCTTACCAATCTCAGCCTGTTTTTTCCGGAAAATAGAGTTACCGCCATTATGGGGCCTTCCGGCTCTGGCAAAACCACAATTATCAACATCATCGCTGGTCTGCAAACCCCCGACCATGGTGAAATCGCCGGGCTTAGGGGTCACAAATTCTCCATGGTGTTTCAAGAAGACAGACTGTTGGAACACCGTAGCGGCCTAAACAATGTGTTGTATGTGCTGCCCCGGCCAAAAGCTCATGAAACCCGGGCTTTAGAGCTGCTGAACCAGGCAGGATTAGCCCAAGACGTCTACAAGCGCGCACGGGATTACAGCGGCGGCATGAAGCGGCGGCTGGCTCTGTGTCGCGCTCTGGCGGCGGATTTCTCCCTGCTTATTCTGGACGAGCCCTTCAAAGGCCTGGATGCCGCGCTAAAGCCCAAAATTATGGCTATGGTAAAGACCCGCGCCGCTGAAAAAACCGTCATCCTCGTCACTCACGACAAAGAAGAGGCCGCCTTTTTTGGCAGCCGCATCATAGATATTACTAATCCACCTAATATATGCCATTAATCTTTCGCGCCAAATTTTCTTGCAGATAGCGCCAAACACACTTGCGACGGGGCATAAAACAGCCATATTGCGCCATTTGCCACACTTATAACACCCTCATGCGTCACTACACCCATCCTGCCCAAATTCCACACAGCCACATTTATATCGCACAACATAAATAGTGTCATACCTGCAAAAATCAGCCAGCTATTAGGAGCAGGATAAATCTTTCGGCGTACTGCACGTATCATCCATATATAGGATATCAAAAACAATTGTGCATAAACCAGTGCCAGAGCTACCAAAATATCGCCGAATATAACAAAATACACCAAGGGCATTACGGCCACCAGCGGCAATTTTTGCGCATTACGGCCACCACCAAAACGCACAATATACAGAATTTGGGCAGTGCAAAAAAACACCAAACCCGGCGGATAAATAAATAATACTACCAGAAAAAAGTCCGCAACAAGGGTGCAGGCCAACCCAGCCACCAACAGCATATTGTCCCGCTTGTTTAATGCATACTCCCGGTTGCACACCGCCAGCATAAAGCAAATGACCACCGCAAAAAATTTAGCAAAATTGACATCCATGGCGCACCTTCCTTATTGCGCAAAATAAAAAAACAAAAGCCCATATCACACGATACGGGCTGTATTAATTTTCTGCTTAAATTACTGGATAAAACCGATAACAAGGGACAACAGTATAAAGAAAGCGGCAAGAATTTTTGTATAACGCTCTAATTTGCCTTCAAATGTCCGTTTTTTGTTTTGGTCAAAATAGGTTTTGTCGCCGCTCATGCCGCCGACATTACCGGAAAAACCGGCCTGGCGCTTTTTTTGCATTAAAATTGCCACAATTATACAAAGGCAGGCCAAAGCCAAAGTGACCGAAAGTACGATATAAAGTGGGCTCATCATGTTCCTCCTAGAAAATAATCCTTAGCTTCAAAATCTACATCCACGCTATTTTATCACAAATTTTCTCTTTTTGCAAGCATAAATTAAAAAATTCTTGCAACCCCTTTACTTCCAGGCAAAATCATGGTATTTTACTACTATTGACTTTTTTCCACCAGTCCGAGGAGGATATTAATGAGAAGATTTTTTATACTATTTATTATGTCCCTGATTATTTTTGCGGCCTGCAACAGCAATGGTTTTGCGGCCGACCATGACATATATGTAATAAATCGCCACACCCATGACGTCATCGCCGCTGTGGCCACAAACCCCCACGCCATCGGCCGCGCGCCCTTGGGCATTTTGGACGACAGCGTAAAAATCGTGTCGGCGGACGAAGACCCACCCAAAGTCACTTTTTACATAGTTATCCAGGATGAAATTAACCCTCTGCGTGATGATTTTATCAGCTTTGTGCTTTCCAACAACTACACTACCGCAGGCCTGGCCGGCACTGTGATGATATCCGGCTGCGCCGCCATGGGTCCTGTTATGAAGCAACTGGTCGAGGCCTACACAGCTCTCAATCCCAACGTCACAGTGGATGTGCGAATATCCAGCTCCAACGCAGGTATCACAGATGCCGTAAATGCCCTGGTGGACATAGCCATGTCTAGCCGCAGCCTCAATACGGCGGAATCCGCCCAGGTAAGCAGTCTGGCCATATCCCACGACACCCTTGCCGTCATCGTCCATCCAACCAACCCCATCACCGGCCTTGCTGGGGATGATGTTAGCCGCATTTTTTCCGGCGGGGCCGCAATTTGGAACGAGTTTATTGACTAATCACCTTAAAGTCATCCCCGTCAGCCAGTATCTCGTAACCATCATTTAATTCCAACGTCCAATTGGCACCGAATGCCCGGTTGCCGTCAATTTTTATACCCTCTGCCACAACCATACCAAAGCCGTCTTGGTGGCTGATGTATATGCCATCTTGCACAATTAGATGCCCAAAGCCGCCATGCAAATCCACACTACCCCGAAAAACCCTGCCCCACCCTGGCATGGTGGATACAATTGCACTAAAGGCCGGATATAAGTTTTCGCTATAAATGCGCAAAGTGGGGTTATCGGCAAATAATTCTGTAATTTCCTCAAATTGCCTTTTTCTTTCTGTCGCCCATGCTCGCTCCTGGGCAGCAATTTGGGCATACCCGTATTGTTCCAAATCAATCCGGTCAAAAGGTATCAATCCTGTGATGCCAACGGCTTCTTTTAATATTTCTCCTAAATCACTATCCCAGCGCAGGCCGTTTTTCCAGTCTGCACCAACTTCATCCAGCACAAAGCTATATAATGCACCTACCGAATAACCAAAACTAGGCTCCAAAGCATCACCACTCAACATGCCTTGGGCCCAACCTTCCAAAATATTCATCCGGTTCGCTCTGCTCACATTAAAACTAATTTCCGTATATTGTGTAGTTCCTTCTGCCATTTTAAAGCGGTTTTCGTCCTCAGTTCGCTTGAAAACCCGCCTGCGCTCGGCCCGAATAGACAAGGCATCATGGATGGCCGCAAGCCTGTCATCGCCTGTGCTATTTAAAGCAGCAATCAGCGCATTGGCCTCCAGACGTATGTTTATGCGCACGTCAATCTCATTCATATGGCTGTTGTCCCACATCCGCCGATAGCCGCCGAACAGCTCATTTTGCGCCCAATGGAAGGCTTTGTGAGCAAGCATACCACGGACATCTGCCACCTCAACAGCAGGCCATGGCACCACAACCCAGTGTAGCCCGGCAAAGTCCAGATAATTCACCACAATATCATGCACCACCAAATATTGCGGAAAAGCCCCCACATAAATGTCGCCATATTTCGTTAAGACACCATCCAAATCAGGCATATTGGCAGCGGCATCACGGGTTGCGGGATCAACAAATATAATAGGCACAGTAGTAAAGTCAAAGCCCCACAACTCGCTACCATCACGTGCAAACATTCTGTTTGCTTGCTCAAAATACCGCGCCGCCCTGTCAATGGGTATAGAGGATTGAATTATCGGCTCTGGTTCATGAAATTCTTCTTCACGGAGTTCCTCTTCGTATGCAATGTATTCCTCGGGTTCCGGCTGTGCCTCGCCACAAGCCGCCATAATAATCAGCAATATCATTAAAATCAACAAAAGCATTGACTTTCTCATGTAATTTTCACCTATCCTTTTGTTCCGAGCGGACAGAGCTCGCCCTCAACATTTCCATCGCCACACCAACATGGCTATTATATTCTTCCACATCAATCCACTGCGCCCCCGGCAATTGATGTTTAAACCAAGTTATCTGCCGCTTGGCAAAACGCCGTGTGCCTTGCTTTATGGCCTCTGCGGCCTCATTTAGGCTGCATTCCCCCTGCAAATACTTCACAATTTCTTTATAGCCCAGCCCCTGCATAGACACAAGCCCGGTAGAGTATCCCACAGCCAACAGGCTCTCCACTTCGGCCACAAGACCCTGGGCCAGCATCTTGTCCACCCGGCGGTTTATGCGCTCATACAGCCGATCCCGTCGGTCGTGCAGCACAAAAATGGATGCATCATAGGCAGTCACGGCCTGTTTTTCTTTTTGCTCACGGTTGTGGGCAGATATGGGCCGCCCGTACAGCTTATAGAATTCTAATGCCCGCATTACACGCTTTACATTATTTGCATCAATGTCAGCCGCGGCCTGGGTATCCACCTTTTTCAACATGTTATGCAGAATCTGC
The DNA here is from genome assembly GCA_009785595.1 of Defluviitaleaceae bacterium. Classification (GTDB taxonomy): domain Bacteria; phylum Bacillota; class Clostridia; order Lachnospirales; family WRAX01; genus WQVZ01. The sequence goes on from WQVZ01000062.1 coordinate 4,751, forward strand.
GAGCCTTGCTTTTTGGCTACTGTCTCCAGCTCAGCACGATACTCCATGTCACCATCCAAACCCTGTTCAAAATCCGCATTATACAACAGCGCGTTAATGTAAAACCCCGTGCCACCGCATATTATGGGCATTTTGCCGCGGGCTGTTATGTCCTCAATCAACCCTGCCGCCCTATTCTTAAAAACCGCCACATTATAGGCTTCGTCAGGATTTAGCTCATCAATAAGATAATGGGGCACGCCGTCCATCTCTTCCGCAGTGACCTTGGCCGTGCCAATATCCATGTGGCGGTAAACTTGCATAGAATCAGCACTTATAACCTCTCCGTCCAGCAATTTAGCCAGCTCCACCGCCGCGGGGGTTTTGCCGCAAGCCGTCGGGCCGCAAATTATTACAATTTTCGTCATCACAGCAACCCCTTCAATGCCTTTACTTGGTCGGGCGCCAATTCCGGCCCAAATTCTTCCAAGAAGATGCGCACACGCTCTCGTCGTTGTCCCGGCTGTTCCGGGAAGACTCCCTGCACCTTCAGCCCCTTCTGAATTTCAGCGGAGCGGCTGATAACCGCCGCCGGCAACCCCGCCAACTTGGCCACATGTATGCCATAACTGCTATCAGCACCACCGCGGCATATTTTGCGCAAAAATCTAATATCTTCGCCGTCTTCCGCCACTTGCATACAATAATTTACCACACTGGGTATCTTGCCTTCGGCTTCTGTCAGCTCATGAAAATGAGTGGCAAACAGTGTCTTTGCACCAACCGCCTGTGATATATGTTCCACAATAGCAAGCGCAATGGCAAAGCCATCCGCCGTGCTGGTGCCGCGGCCTATTTCGTCTAGTATAACAAGGCTTTTTGCAGTGGCATTGTTTAGGATATTTGCCACTTCGTTCATCTCCACCATAAATGTAGATTTGCCTCGGGCCAAGTCGTCCCCTGCCCCAACACGGGTAAAAACCCTGTCGCACACAGGCAGTCGGGCTGCAACAGCAGGCACAAAGCTGCCCATCTGGGCCATTATGCTTATCAATGCAACTTGGCGCAAATATGTAGATTTGCCCGCCATATTAGGGCCTGTAATGATGCAAATTTTATTGGCTTCATCGTCCAGATAAGCATCGTTGGCAACAAATGTCTCGGTTAAAAGCTGCTCCACCACAGGATGACGGCCGTCTTTTATATCAATGGGCCCACCTTGCATCATTTCCGGCCGCACATAGCTATTTTCTGCCGCAATCCGCCCCAGCGACAGCAAAGCATCTACAGTGGCCACCATATGGGCCGCCCCCTGTATGCGGGGAATTTCCCCGGCAACGGCCGTGCGCAGACCTATAAACAACTCTCGCTCCGCCAGGCTTATCTTTTCATTAACAGTGAGAATATCCATCTCCAGTTGTTGCAATTCATGGGTTGTGTACCTTTCGCTACCGGAAAGGGTCTGCCGCCGCTGATAATGGCTGGGCAGACCGGCCCGATGGGCATTGCCCACCTCTATGTAATGGCCAAAAATCTTGTTGTGGCCTATTTTCAATGTCTTTATGCCGGTGGCTTCCCGCTCACGATTTTCCAAAACATTCAGCGCATCTATGTATTGATTTTTTAACATCCTCATACTGTCCAAAGCCTGATCATAACCCGCGGCAATCATCTGCCCCGGCATGGCTTCCTCCGGGATAACCGCCCGTATTTTACTAAGAACATCAGCCAAATCATCTATTTCGGCGGCAAAATATGTGTTAAGGCCAGATGATGCACCATCCAAAAGCCCCTTCACATCAGCTATAGCAGCCATAGAATTAGACAGCGCGGCAAGATCTCCGGCGGTTACACGGCCATAATTAATTTTGGCACACAGCCGCTCCATATCGGCAATTTTCTCTAATTGTACCGCAACATCGCCGCGCAGTGCAGCATTTTCGGCATATTCTCCCACAGCTTCTTGACGCGTATTTATGTCATTAATGTCCAACAATGGATTTTCCAGCCATTTACGCAACAATCGGCCACCCATTGCTGTACGCGTTTTATCCAGCACCCACAATAGCGTGCCCGCAACACCTTTGTCCCATAATGTCTCGGTAAGTTCCAAATTACGGCGGGTGTTTTTGTCCAATATCATGTAATTGGTCACTGCATATGTGCTAACAGTTGTTATGTGAGCCAGGCTGGCCGCCTGCATTTCGCTTAGATAATGAAGCAAAGCCCCTGCGGCACATGTGGCAGGCTCGTCCACAAGACCATAACCCTCTAAATTAGCCACACCAAAGTGACCCAGAAGCTTGTCCCGGGCCACATCATGCAAAAATGCCCAAAAATGGTAAATATTGGGCACAGGTCCTATATTATTCTTGATAGCCTCAATGGGCCTAAGGTCAGGATTAGCAATAATTTCCACCGGGGCAATTTTATGCAGTTCATCCAACAGCTTGCCCTCTGTATCCAGCGTGGTGGCCAAAAATTCCCCCGTGGCCACATCGCAATAAGCCAGACCAAATGCACCCTTACCTTGAAAAACAGCGGCAATATAGCCATTACCTTCGTCTTGCATTACTGTGCCAGGGGTATACACGCGCACCACCTGCCGCGGCATAAGACCACCCTTGGGTGCATCGCCCACTTGTTCGCACAGGGCCACCCTATGGCCCATGTCCACCAGGCGCAAAATATAACCTTCGGCAGCATGGTGCGGCACACCGCACATAGATGCTTTGCCCTGGCCCGTATCGCGGGATGTCAGCACCAGGCCCAGTTTTTCCGCGGCCAGACGGGCATCGTCAAAAAACAACTCATAAAAATCCCCAAGGCGAAAAAACACCAGATTTTCCTTGTGCTGCGCCTTAATTTCCAAATACTGCCGCATCATTGCCGAAAACTCCGCCAAAATGTCGCCTCCTTGTCCAAGGGCCTGCCTAGTGTTGAGATATGTTTTAGGCAGGCTCAATGTTTGCCGCAACCGCCGCAACCGCCGCCGCA
>WQVZ01000063.1 GCA_009785595.1 Defluviitaleaceae bacterium
AGAGGCAACTGGCAGCGTATATACCTTACAGCTACCGCCTTTGGTCAAGCCGTAGAGGTTATACTTGTCAATGACTCCTATGTCCCTCAGATATTAGGACTTAATGCCTTTAACAATGGCAACGACAGCGTGGCCGGCATAGCCGGTACCATCCGCATATGGACACAAATTAACAACACAAACGCCCTTATCCCCTATGAGGGTCTTGCAGTAACCGCCACCCTTGATGACGGCACATGCGCCATGGAGTTTGTGCGCATCAACCGTCCATGGGCCAACCCGGCCTATGTTAATATGATCGACGTAAGAAAGACCGACGCCGATTGGGACTTTATTAACTTGAGCGTAGAGCTTAACGGGCAGGTTGTGGGGATTAGGTTGGTTAATAATTTGTGGTAGTATGAGTAGTAATAATGCGCAGGAAGTAAGTTTGTGATAAATAGAAATATCCGGGGAGCAATGCTTCTCGGATATTTCTATGTTTATGAAAATTTTTCTTGACAGAATATTTCCGGCGTGGTACAATGAACCATGTTGAAGAAGAAGCCTGCTTCTCACCTCGTGCTTCAGGCATTGGGGTTTGCCAGAATTATTAATGTCGGAATTGCTTAGGCAGTTTCGATTTTACTAAGACTTTGGTATGCGGGTTTGTCTTGAAGCCCGCTTTTTTTGTTGGGTTTGAATAATCAGGAGGTGCGCGTTATAGCCGAGTATTTTATCAATGAACAAATTAGGGACAAAGAAATTCGCCTTATTGGCGCGTCCGGCGAGATGCTTGGGATTTTTTCTGTCAAAGACGCCCAGAAAATGGCCGATGACAAAAATCTTGACCTTGTGAAGATTTCGCCCAATGCCAAGCCGCCGGTGTGTAAAATAATGGACTTCTCTAAGTTTAAATTCGAGCAGGCCAAAAAAGACCGGGAAGCACGTAAAAAACAAAAGACCGTGGATACCAAGGAATTGCGGCTTTCCCCTAATATTGATACCCATGATGTCGAGGTAAGAGTAAAGCGCGCCATAGAATTTTTAAAAAACGGCGACAAAGTGAAGGTAACGGTGAAGTTTCGTTATGGACGTGAACTTGGCCGCACAGATGCCGCTCACACCATTTTAAGCAATTTTGCCAAAAGTGTGGCCGAATACGGCACCGTAGACAGACCACCCAAGATGGAAGCCCGCCAGATGTCTATGTTTCTTGTGGCAAAAAACACTGACAAAGATAAAGATAAAGATAAAGACAAAGACAAAGACAAGGCCGCAAAGGCTGATAAGGCCGAGAAAACCGAAAACGAAGCGGCAGCAACTAAAGTTGAGAGCTAAAAAACCAAGATAAAAGGAGTTTTGCAATCATGCCCAAAATGAGAACAAACCGTGCCGTGGCAAAGCGTTTTAAAATCACAGGCACCGGCAAGCTAAAGCGCTTTAAAAGCAACAAAAGCCATATTTTAGAAAAAAAGAACCGCAAGCGTAAGCGCAACCTGCGCAAAGCCACATTGGTGGACAAAACCATGCAAGATAACTACAAGCGCGTGTTACCATATCTGTAAAATATTGGAAATGTACTGGAGGAGAGTATTATGGCAAGGATAAAAGGCGGATTAAACGCCAAAAGAAGACATAAAAAGGTTTTGAAACTGGCAAAGGGTTATTACGGCGCGCGCAGCAAGCAGTACCGCACCGCCAAACAGGCCGTCATGAGGGCTATGGCTCACTCTTTTGCCGGCCGCAAACAGGTAAAGCGTGACTATCGCCGCCTGTGGATTACCCGCATCAACGCCGCCGCACGCATTAATGGCATGTCCTATTCTCGTTTTATGAATGGATTAAAGGTGTCCGGCGTAAACATAAACAGAAAGATGCTGGCTGAAATGGCCATAAACGACGCATCCGGCTTTGCAAAGCTGGTGGACGTCGCCAAGGCCAATGCTTAGTGTAGCATAATCCTACCCAACGAGGTACAACATGATTATTGCAACCAATTTTTGGCAAGCAACCGAAGATTTTGACGCACAAGCCTCCGGCCATCCGGTGGTGTTAATGTTGTCTTTTAGCGAAGCGGTCGTATAGATTGCTTCGCTGTTTTTATAATTTATCATTACATAAAGGAGAGGATTTTTTATGAGCAAAGAAGTGCAGAACTACAAACCGAAAAGCGGACATAAGTTGACCTTTATCATTATGTCTCTCATTGGTGTCTTTCTGTTTATGGTACCGTTGCCGTTCATCAACGACGATGGGTATCGTGCCTTCAACATCCCGCTTGGCTTTGCTATTAACTGGTTGGGTGGCTTTATCAATCAAGTGCCCTTTGGAGATTACGGGCTACTTTTCCTGCTTGCTGCTATAGCTATCACTGTCTCTTTCCTGGGTTCAGTGTTGGCCTATACAGTTAAGCCTGGCTTTATCATGAACAATGAAAAATTGAAAAAATTGTTTCAATGTGGCATTGTTTATCTGGTAAGTAAAGCAATTGGTTTTGCGCTTGTTTGGATGGTATTTTTCGATATCGGTCCTGCTGTTATTCTTGACCAATGGGATGGCGCGGGCCTTATGATGAGTCTTATTGCCGGCAGCACCGGGCTCATGGCTATTTTCATCGTTTTAGGTATCGCCATTCCTATTTTGACGGACTTTGGTCTTATGGAGTTTTTGGGCATACTTATCAGAAAGGCCGTGCGCTTCCTGTTTACGTTGCCTGGTCGCTCTTCTATCGACCTCCTTGGCTCTTGGTTTAGCTCTTCTGCTGCTTCCGTTATCATCACCCGCAACCAGCATGAAAAAGGTTACTATACTGGCCGTGAAGCAGCTGCTATCTGCGTAAACTTCACCTTGGTATCCCTACCTTTCACTTTCGTTGTGGCTAATTTTATTGATGTTACCGGCAGTTTTGCCCTGTTTTATCTGACAATTTGCGTTGTCAGCATAATCTTAGCTGTCATATTCCCGCGCATATGGCCCCTTAGCAGAATTAAAGACGAATATCTGCCGGAAGTTGGCAAGCAAATTGACGAAGAAGTCCCTCAAAAGACCTCTATGTTCAGCTGGGCTGTAAAGCTGGCCAGCAAGCGTGCAAGTGAAACTACTCCTGTAAGTGTGATAAAATCCGGCCTTTCCAACTGGCTTAGCATCTTTATGGATCTTATCCCTGTCATTCTTGCCTGGGGTACAATTGCACTTGTAATCAACAACACAACCCCTATTTTTGAGTGGATTTCTTGGCCGTTTGGTCAATATATGAATTTATTGCAAGTGCCGTATGCCATGGAATATGCACCTGCAACAGTGGTGGGCTTTGTGGATATGTTTATTCCTGCTGTTATGCTGGGAACCACAGCTCCGTTTGAAACACGCTTTATTATCGGTGCACTGTCCATTGTACAAATCATCTACCTGGCGGAAACGGGCATTCTAATCCTAAAGTCCAGAATACCTTTGAATATTCTTCATCTTGCCATTCTCTTCATAATGAGAACCATCGTTGCCCTGCCTCTGATAGTTCTTATGCATTGGTTATTGTTCTCTGTTTTCTAAAAAATAACGGATATAAAAAAAGGGCCCCTGTGTGGGCTCTTTTTTGTTGCATATGGGGATGAAACCTCGTCCCTACATTTTGAGCTTGTAACACATTGGCCGGGGTTTACATAATATGAGACAAAGGGAGCCGGAGCGTCGGCTTCTGGAAAGGAGGAAAACACATGCACGGTAATTTTGAAATGTTTGCTGATATGGCACGCTTTGTTGGCAAAACCGTAACGGTCTTTACCACCAGCGGCGGCATAAGCGGCGGCGGCTTTACGGGGGTTTTGGCATGCGTGGACAATAGGGTTGTTAGGCTTATTACCCGTATTGGCGCACCGCCGGCCTGTCCACTGGGCAGCACCTGCACCGGTTGGGGCAACAACTGGGGCGGTGGTTGCGGTTGGGGCAACAACTGGGGCGGCGGCTGCAACAACTGGGGCTGGGGCGGCTGGGATGCCGGCAGCTTTATGGGCTCTGTAACAGAAATTCCCGGCCGTGACACAAAATGCACACAGCTTAAAGTCATCTATCAGCACCTTTAGACCTATATGGGTTTTTAGAGCTGTGACGTGCAGGCAGGGCAGCGCAAAGCCTTTTGATGCAGCTGTGTCATGCAAAAGGGGCAAAGGCGCTGTGGTGGTGCTTGTGCTTCTTGCTTTTGCGTTTTTGTAGAAAATAGCTTATTGACGGCCCTAATTAGTAAAAATACCACCAGGGCCATGATGATAAAATTTATCAAGGCGGTGACGAAAGCGCCGTAACGCAGGGTTGCTCCCAGGATGTTAATTTCCAGGGAGTCAAAATTTTGCCCTGCCACCAGGCCGATAAGGGGCGATAAAATATCATCGGTTAGCGATGCCACTACCCCTTGAAAACCAAGGCCAATGAGCATTCCCACGGCTAGGCTCATGGCATTACCCCGCAGGGCAAATTCCTTAAACTCTTGTAAAAACTTTTTCATTTTGCACCCTCCCTTTTTGCATATTTTACCATATTATGTTTGGGTTGTCAAATAAACCACATATTTATAGAGCACAAAACGCCGTAAACTCAAGGAGGTTCTTTTGTTCTTTCCGGTTGGACATAATGGTGGTCAGCATTGCGTAGAAGGCCTTTGAGTAGTTGGGATGTAAAAAATGTATAAAATCATGTACCAAGATATGTTGTATCGCACTTGGGGCCCCTATCAGGCATTTGCCTCTCTGCATTTGGGCATAAAAATGCCGAGAGTTTTTACACTGTGGGCGTTGCCAGGTTTTGGTGGTATGTGGTATTATGATATTTGAACACAAAAACAGGACGCATTTTGTTTTAAGCACCCTGCCTGTAGATTGTTGTCATGCTTGCGTGGTTTGCTTACAGGAATTTCAAAGGCATATCAAAGTTGTTTCCGTAGTAGTAAATTTAACTGAAATTCTTGTGATAATGCTTGTATTTCAAGGGTTCTACGGGATAAGTAAAATTTTGTCCGGTGCGGATTTTGACAGCGCAAAGGCTTGGAGAACCATCTGTCAGGATTACAGGCTAAACGCGACCAGCTGGATACTTTAATATTCAATGTGCAGAAAACCATTGCGATGCCGAAAGGAGAAATTATTATGAACGACAGAGAGAAATTTGAGGGCTTCACCCAAAAAAATGTAGAAGATAATGAAAAGCAATACGGCGCGGAGATTAGGGCCAAATATGGCGATGATTCCGTGGAAAAGTCTTACGAGAAAATAAAAGGCATGACGCAAGAGCAATATGCAGAGCTGGAGCGGCTGACAGATAAATTGCATACCGCACTAAAGGCAGCGGTTGCTCAAGGCGATCCGGCTGGTCAGCCGGCGCAAGAGGCATGTGAGCTACACAAGGAATGGCTGGGCTATTTTTGGGGCGAATACAGCAAAGAAGCCCATATGGGCCTTGGGCAGATGTATGTGGACGACCCCCGCTTTGCGGCCCATTATGAAAAAATAGCACCGGGTTGCGCGGCGTTTTTGCGCGATGCATTGGTCGTATATTGCAGCAAAATCAATGATGCCGGTTAAACCGGCTAAAGGGTGCCCTTAGCCGTCACACCCAATCTTGCCAACACTTCCTCGCTTTTTAAATTAGGCAGGTGGCGATATTTGCTATTATCAGCAGCGTCAAACTTGCATATTGACCTAAAATCACAATATGTGCATGGTGCTGCACCCTTATGCTTGGCCGGGTTGGCACTAATACCCCCGACAAAAATCTTTTCACCGCAAGTAGCTGCCATGGTCATCACATGCTCCATCAAAGCGTCAAAAGCCTCTCGGCTTACCACGCTGCTCTCCTTTTTAAACGCCGGGGCCTCGGGGGTACTGCCTTTCTTAAAGGCCACGGGCAAAATATCGGATGTGGCCTCTATATCCCTGTCCATGGCGTGTATAACGTCACCATCGTCAAGCAAAATCCCACTCATTTTAAAGGAGCGTAGCATTTCACGCCGCACCGCATCTGGATTATCTTGAAAATCCCGACTAAAATTAACAATGGGATTTAGCAAATTAAAATAAAACGCGGCGGCGGGTAGAATTTTTTGGGCCAGGCCGCCGTTTTTTGTTTGCGAAAGTCTCTGGATAAAAGCGGCAAGATAAACCAACAGTTGCATGTCCAGCCCATGAAAGGCAGCACTAAGAGAAAAGCCCTTGCGGCCGGACTTATAATCGATAATCTTCACAAATGCGGCATCGTCGGTGTTGTTCATATCCACCCGGTCTATGCGACCATCCAACACCATGGCAAAATCGCCGTCCATAGGGATTTGTATGCCCTCCAAAGCTACTTCGTTATAAGCTAAGGTGAAATCTCCACGGCGCAGATGTTCTGTCAAAGCCGCCGCAGAAATCTCACTAATCCGCCGCATTTTGTGGGCATAATGGGCATATTTGCCGCTGCTGTGCAATACCTGGTTTTCTGGCGCGCTCAATACCTGGTCGATAATATTACCAACCTCCCGACCCATGTTTGCCTCGTCAAAATTGGCCATGCTTTGAATAAGTCCGCCAAATTTCGCCAAAATATCATGATAAATACTGCCCATATCCACAGCCGCTACTTCGTGCAGTTTCCGCGATTTAGCCGTCAAGTTATATTCTGCAAAATACGAAAAAGGACAACCGGCGTATCGCTCCAATTTAGACACACTGGTGCGCATTTTTTTCCCATACAATGTCCTGATAGATTTTTCTGACAAGCCATGGTTTTGCACAAGAAATTGCGTTCCCTGTCCCATATCTGCCAGCCTGTGGGCATATTCTGCCGATGTGTTAAAATATCCGTAAGCATCCAGCAAAATCGGCGGTATTGGGATGTTTTCGGCAGCACGGCGACCCATGGCCCGCACAAGGTCGCCAAAAGCCGCCCCCGGCGCGGAAATTTGCGCTATAGAATCCTCGGGCAAATCATCCATATCCGTCACCGCAAGCCTAGGAAACAGCTCCCCAAGCCGCTCCAGCACCCGCGTTGGTTCACTGGCCTTGCCTTCCAAGCTCCCCTTGCTATACATAATAGCCAAATATTCGCTGGGCTTAGAAAACCCGGCATATATCAAAAACTCTTCCTCATAAATTTTGGCAATAGCATCCCCAGCCAAATTCATGCCCCGACGCAAAAGCTCCGTCCTGTCCCCATTATCCAAAAGGCCGCCGCCCTCTGGGTAAGATGGCAAAACCCCGTCATTCGCACCAAGGACGATAAGGGCTTTTAGCTCACCAAAGCGGCTACGGCGCAGGTCTCCCACCACCAGCTGATCCATAGACGGCGGTGCAATGCCCATGTCGGCAATACCTGCCTCAAGCACCTTTGCAAAGCCGCCAACAGTGTCGCGGCCGCCTCCCAGCACCTCCAGCATTTTGTCCAGCGCATCCATAATTTTGCCCCAAATTTGTTCATGCCAGCGCAGGGCCTCATTGTCACCCCGTACACGGGCATCGGCCATCCAGTTTTCCAGTGCGGCGGGCAGGCCAATGGCTTCCAAAAAATTATATAGCCGCGTGGCAATCTCTGTAATATCATATTTAGCCCGAGGGCTGTTAATGGCCTGCAAT
>WQVZ01000064.1 GCA_009785595.1 Defluviitaleaceae bacterium
CGCCATGTTGACGGTATAAGTTAAGCAGAAGTTCCGCCTCGCAACCGGCATCACCGCGCAATTGTTCAAAATTATATATGGTGCCGTTAAGTACAATGGTATACGCACCGTCCGGCGTGGATGCAGGTTGGTTTTGACCTTCGTTGGACAAAGCCAGCCGCCGAAAAGCCAGTGATATTTCATCCGTAACAAAATACCCTTCGCCATCCGGCCCACGGTGGGCTATTTTATCATTCATACGCCCCAGTATGGTATTTGCCTCATCATTATATTTGTTGCCTGTAAAGCCGCAAAATCCGCTCATTAACACGCTCCATTCATAAGCCGGGCGGCAGAATGCCGCCCCTACATTAACGCGGCGAAACCATCCTGCCGCCCCTACGATAAGTCTACAAAACCACCTTGGCGCAAAGCCTCATATAATATTATACCCACAGACACGGACAAATTTAACGACCTGTCCTCGCCAACCATAGGAATGCTGATAATTTTGTCCGGATGCGCATCCAAAAGCCATTGGGGCAGGCCCTTGGTCTCGCTACCAAAAATGATATAGTCTTCCGGCCTGTATTCCACATCGGTATACATCTGCCGGCCGCCTGATTCCGCCAGCCAAAAGCACACACCGGGGTTTTGCTCCATAAAATCCTCAAAATTATTATACTCCTGCGCGCCCAGCTTTGGCCAATAGTCCAGCCCGGATCGTTTTAGCGACCTCTCATCCAAATAAAACCCCAGGGGATGTATAAGATGCAGGCCGGACGCCGTCATCAGGCATGTGCGGCCAATGGCCCCGGTGTTGTGGGGTATTTCCGGCTCGTACAGTACTATGTTCATAAAATCACCAATTATCAGTATACAAAATTTGGCGGGCATTGTCAAAGGCGTAATGGAAATGATAAATAAAGACATGGAAAATTAAGAACGGAGGAAGCATATGAAAATCAAGAATAGAATCATAAAACTTACAGCCATATGCCTGATTTTGACGGCTATTGTGCCCGGTGCGGCCCATGCCCAAGAAAACAAAGGCCTGGCCCTGACCATTGACGCAAAATCGGCGGTGATAATGGAGATGTCCAGCGGCGAGATTATTTTTGAGCAAAACGGGGACGAGCGGCGTGCACCCGCGTCTGTCACAAAGGTAATGACCATGCTGCTTATTTATGAAGCCCTGGCCCAAAACCGCATAAGCTGGGATGATATTGTAACCACCAGCGAGCACGCCGCATCCATGGGTGGCAGCCAGGTGTATTTGGAGCCAGGCGAGCAGCAAACCGTGCGCGACCTGGTAAAATCCGTGGTAATAGCCAGTGCCAACGACGGTGCCGTGGCCCTTGCGGAATTTATCAGCGGCAGTGAGGAAAGCTTTGTAGACCTAATGAACAAAAAAGCCCAGGCATTAGGCATGGAAAACACCAGCTTCCGCAATGCCTGCGGACTGGATGCAGACGGGCATTTTACCACCGCCCGGGATATTGCCATAATGAGCAGGGAGCTTATGGTGAAATACCCCGAAGTGGCGGAATATGCCACCACATGGATGGACAATATCATCCACAAAACCCACCGCGGCGAAGAAGAGTTTGGCCTTACTAACACCAACAAGCTGGTAAAATGGTACAACGGCACCACGGGCCTTAAAACCGGCAGCACCGGACAGGCCATGTATTGCCTGTCCGCCACTGCCATACGCGGCGATATGGAGCTTATAGCCGTGGTACTTGGCGCACCAAACCCCACCACACGCTTTCAAGAAGCCATGAAAATGCTGGACTATGGTTTTGCCAACTATAAAGTGGTAAAGGGAGAGTTGCCCGGCACCGTCGTGGGCACCATACATGTAAGCAAAGGCAAAGAAGCCGAAGTGGCCGTTGTGGTGCAAGACCTGATAAGCAATGTAACTGAAAAGGGCAGCAATGTGGAGCTTGAAAGCCAGATATTTATCAACGAAACCGTACAGGCTCCGGTAGAGGCCGGCTTCGCCGTTGGTGAGATTGTGTATACTTACGAGGGGCAAGAAATAGGCCGCAGCCCGCTTGTAACCGAAGAAGCCATGGAAAGAGCCGGCTTTGTGGACATGTTGGGACGGGTAGCGGATATATGGTTTAAATAGTGATGGGTTTCACATACACCAAAAAACCGGGCGACCGAGGACGGTCGCCTCTACATAGGTGGTCGCCACCTCATAAATATGCGCATTACGACAAAAGGGGATTCCGGGTCAAGCCCGGAATGACGATATATTGTAGGGGCGGATTCCATATCCGCCCGCGTGCCAACATAGGGCCGTGTCGCCCCTGGTCAGCCGATGACGCCCTTGCACGTTTTGTCATCCCGGGCTTAACCCGGGATCTTTTTCTTTAGCAGGAATGGCCACATATGGCCACATATAATTCAATCATCTCCCGGCCATCTTATTTCAATTTCACAAAGCTGGCGTTCTTTTTCATACTCCAAAAAGTTTCCTCTAACGCTTACAATAATACAATAGCCGCACATGCCGATGGAGTCAATGCTAACATTATCTAAGGTACACATACGATCTCTGTTGTAGATGCAGTATTCATTGTCACACTTCGTACCTCATTCCTCCTATTGATGATATATCACCAATAAAATTCCTGGGCGTAATTTATCATAAAACCAATGATATATCACCGGGAGGTTGAAATTATGGGCACACAAGAAACCGTTGCTTTCAGGATAAGACAATTATGCAAAGAAAAAGGCTTCACGCCTCATGGAATTTCTGTATATGCTGCCGTTCCACATGCCACAGTTAAAAGCATATTACATGGAGAAAGCAAAAACCCCGGCATTGTCACAATTAAAAAACTGTGCGATGGCTTTGGCATTACGCTGGCACAGTTTTTTGACACACCGGAATTTAATGGGCTAGAGCAAGAAATAAAGTAGGGGCGACCGCCCCGGTCGCCCGCATTGGCTAAAATTCAATGACCTCCGCATCTGCTATGGCTTGCTCTATCAGCTCACCCAAATTATCCACATTGCCCTCCACACTTTGTATGATACTCAATTTGGGCTTGGTTTCTGGATGCTTGGGCAAAAACAGGGTGCAGCAGTCATCATATGGCCTGATGGATATTGGAAAGGTGTCGATATTTTGGGCGATAGTGACAATTTCGTGCTTATCGAAACAGGCCAGAGGGCGGATGATGGGCATTTCTGTAGCCCCCGTCATGGCGTATAGGCTGTGAAGGGTCTGGCTGGCCACCTGGCCCACAGAATCCCCGGTTATAAGGGCCAGGGCCTTCTCTTGCTGGGCAATTTGGCCGGATATGCGCAACATAGCGCGCTTTAGCAATATGGTTATTTTCTCCGGCGGGGTGCGCTCCACTAATTTTAGCTGGATATCAGTAAAGGGTATCACTATCAGGCGTATTTTGCCGGTAAAATGGGACAAACGGCGTGCCAAATCTATTACTTTTTCCTTGGCGCGCTCGGATGTATAAGGCGGCGAATGGAAGTAAGCGGCCACCAAGTCTATGCCGCGCTTTGCCGCCAGATATCCTGCCACCGGGCTGTCTATGCCACCGGAAAGTAGCAACACGCCTTTGCCGGCAGAGCCGGGGGGCAAGCCGCCGGGGCCTTTTACCTCACTTTTAGGCGAATATATATATGCGAAGCTGCGAATTTCAATCTTTAGCGTAAAATCCGGGGCAGAGAGGTTTACTTTCAGTCCCTCCATATTATCCAGCAAAAAGCCGCCTACCTGGGCAGAAATCTCATCGCTGCGCAGGGGATATTGTTTGTTGGCCCGGCGGGTGTCTACCTTAAATGTGGCCGGGGTGGGACAATGCTGCCTTGCATATGCCAGGGCCGCAGCTTGTATGGCCTCCATGCTTTGGTCTGCCAGTTTTATACCTATACAGGCACTGGTAATACCAAAAATACAGGTGATATGGGGCATAATACGGGCAAATTCTACCTCGCCATTCCATTCCACCACAAAACGCCCTTGCTCCTTGCGTACATAAAAGTCGCCGCATTGGGCCTGGGCCAAGTTTTTGCGGATAGAATCCAGCAGCATATTTTCGTATATGTGGCGGTTTTTGCCCCGCAGGGCAATTTCGCCGTATTTTATGATAAGCACTTCTTGAACACAACTCATTTAATCACCTTGTTTCCTCGCAATTTTTTCACGCAGTCCATAAAAATTTCGGCGGCTATTTCTGCTTCTTCTGTGGTGTTTTCCGGCGAAAAACTAATGCGCACAGCAGTTTCGGCCCTTTTTCTGGATAGGCCATATGCCCGCAACACCGCGCTTTCGTCATCCCTTTGCCGCTTGTTGGAAGAACACGCAGCCCCGGCGGAAATATACACGCCGCAGGCGGACATGGCGTTAAGCAGTACCTCTGGCCTTATGCCATCCACGCTCATATTTATGATGTATGGTGAAGCATTTTCGCCGTTAATTTCTATGCCGTCCAGTGGGTTTATCAGGCCAATAAATAGCTCTTTCAGCCGCGCCGCATGGGTGTGATTGGCTTGCAGATTTGGTATACGATGGCCAGCCGCCGCCCCAAGGGCCGCAATGCCCGGCACATTTTCTGTGCCACAACGCATATTGCCCTCTTGGCCGCCGCCAAAAAACATGGGGCGTATATGGACTTTTTCCCGCACAAACAACGCTCCGCAGCCTTTAAGCCCGCCAATTTTGTGGGCGGACAGGCTTAGCAGGTCTATATTCATGGCTCCTACGTCAATTGGCGTCTTGCAAAATGACTGCACAGCATCCACATGAAACACGGTACGGGGGCTGGTATCTTTGATTATTTTGCCCAAAACAGCTATATTTTGCGCCACGCCGGTTTCATTATTAACATGATGGATAGATACCAGGCATGTGGACACAGCCAGGGCTTTCGCCAGAACGCTTGGGTCGATAAGCCCGTCTTGAGTCAATTCTAGGTGAAGTACCTCAAAGCCTCGCTGAACCATTTCCTTCATTGGTTCTGCCACAGATGGATGCTCTGCCGCCGTGGTGATGACTCTGGCTCCATTGTGGATCTTTGCGCCGCCGAAGATAGCCATATTGTTGGCCTCTGTGCCGCCTGATGTAAAATAAATCTCGCCGTTTTTGCCACCTATGGCCCTGGCTACCGCCGCCCGTGCTGTTTCGATTTCCCTTTCGGCATCAAGACCCATGGCATGGAGGGATGAAGGGTTGCCGAAATTATCCATCACCTTTGCGGCGGCGGTACGCGCGGCGTCAAGGGGCGGCGCAGTGGCCGCGGCATCCAGATATATTTTGTGCATGTTTTCCTCCAATCAAGATGCCGCCTTCAGGCGGCACTGCTGCTTCAAGCTCATAAACCACATTTGCCAACACGGCTGATGCGGCTGTCTGGGTGCGCAATATACGCCGCCCCAAAGACACCGCCGGTATGCTGTTTTCCGCAAATTTTATTATCTCGTCCGGGGCAAATCCACCTTCCGGGCCGATAAAATAGGCCAGTGAGGTAATATCTGACGGCAAGACTTGCAAAAAGTCTTTTAGCGATAACTTGTCCGCCATCTCGTAGCAAACAAATGCCGCACCATGGCCTTTCGCTGACATTATGGCTTTATCCAAAGACATAGCTCCGGCTACATGGGGAATTATCCCGCGATGACTTTGTTTGGCGGCAGATAGAGCAATTTTGCGCCACCGCTCCGTTTTTTTTGCATCTCTGGAGGATGGTCTGGCTATGCATCGTGCTGTCACAACAGGCACAATGCTGGTAATGCCAAGCTCCACACATCTCTCTACAATATCGTCCATTTTGTCGCCCTTGGGCAGGGCCTGAAATAGAGTGACGGCCACAGAAGGCTCGACAGTATTTTCCTCGCTATGGGTAATTCTTACCCTCACTTCGTCTCGAGAGATGGCAATTACCGCGCAATAGTAATCCCAGCCGCGACCATCGCACACTACAATCCCCTCTCCGATATTAAGTCGCAGAACATTGGCATGGGCGGCATTTTGGCCGGTCAACAGCACATCTTCGTTCATTGTCTTTGCATTATCTATAAAAAATCTGTGGATAATAAGCACTTCCTTTGCAAAATCAGGCGGCAAAATGCCGCCCCTACATGGTTGCTGCGATGGCTACCCAATTGTCTTTGTCAGTTATCTTTGCAATATTAAAACCTTCACGCTTCAGCGCAGCCACAACCTCGTCCTGTCTGCTGTCAATTATACCACTAGAGACAAACACCCCGCCATCTGCCAGAAACTCCTTTACAGCCGGGGTTATTTGCATGATAACATCCGCAATAATATTGGCCGCCACAATGTCATACTTGCCTTGCCCAAGGCGTTGACGCAATGCATCATCCGCCAATATATTTCCCGCACAGACCTCGTAGATATCCCGCCCAATATTGTTATGCCCGGCGTTTTCCAGGCACACACCCACCGCCGAAGGGTCAATATCCACAGCATTTACATGCTCGGCCCCCAAAAGCAGACCAATTATGCCCAAAATACCGCTGCCACAGCCTATATCCAGCATTATCGCGCCGGGTTTTACGTATTCTTCCAGCATTTCTATGCACAGAGCTGTGCTTTGGTGCTGGCCCGTGCCAAAAACATGGCCTGGGTCTATTCTAAACACAATATCATCCCCCGCAGGAGCATAATCTTCCCACACAGGCACAATGACGACGCGGCGACCTATCCTAAAGGGTTTGTAATGCTCTTTCCAGGCATATGTCCAGTCGTCTTCCACCGTGGTTATGGTCAAATCACCATAAGCCGCCAGCCCAGCGCGTATGTTAGCCAGCATATCCGGGCAAAAACCCTCCGGCACAAAAAACCGTACAGCAGCCGACCCTTTTTCCGCATCCAACAGACCGTCCTCCACATAATCCCAATTGCTGGGATGACCCTCTATAAACTTGGCGTTTTCGTAAGCGTCAATAATCTCCACGCCCTCTATGCCAAAATCCAGCAGGACCGCCGCCGCTATGTCGGTGTTTTCGCTGGCCACTTCTATTTTTCCTTCAATCCATCGCATATTTTATCCTTTGCTCCCCATAAATTTTGTGCAAATATATCCCACCGCCGCAAAGGCCAGCAGCAGCACGGCGTTGAGAATTAAGGTGGGGCTAAGATGGGCAAATTGGTCCGCCAC
>WQVZ01000065.1 GCA_009785595.1 Defluviitaleaceae bacterium
AAATCTAAGTCAATCCGTGCTTTTTAGCAATACGTATGTCGTCCCCAAAAAACTGCAACAGTGTGTATTCGCCATATATCCGGGACGTTATACGGTCATCGTAATGTTCTTCAAGCTCACCAGGGGTTAGGTTAGTGGAAATTATTGTAGATTTTCGGCCAAGCAGACGGCTGTTTATGAAGTTAAACAGCTCGCTGGTGGTAACGATTGTACCAAATTCTGTACCCAAATCATCTATAATAAGCAAATCTACAGTGGCAACAATGCCAAGATATCCGGGGTTTTCCGCAGCGGCACGGTTAAATCTATGTTCCTCCACCAGCTTAAAAAGCTGGGCGGCGGTGGTGTACAGCACCGTTTTGCCGCTATCCAGCAGTTCTTTGGCAATACAATTGGACAAAAATGTCTTGCCCAGGCCTGTGTGACCATAAAATAGCAAATTTTCAAAGTTTTTGTCAAAGTTTTCTACGAATTTAAGGCTGGCCGCCCACACACGCTGCATATTGTCCCGGGGACTGATGCCGTATGCGGGATCGGCTGCATCAGAATAATAGTTTATGTTAAAGGCGTCAAAATTCTCTCGCTCCAGCACCCGGGCCAGATTAGACATCTCGTAATATTTTGCTACCAACCGCTGTTTAAGACAGTGGCAGTGGGTGTTTTCCGCAAAACCCGTGTCTTTACAGGCGACGCAATTGTAAACTTCTTCAAAAAAAGTATCGTCATATCCATTGTCGTACAGCAATTGCCGCCGTGCCGTGGCCAACTCTTCCCCACGGCGGCGCAACTCTTCTGTTTGGGCGGCACTGTCATCCCGCCGCAACACCAGCTTTGCCATAGCCAGCCCCATGCCTGCAAGTTCTTGGTCAATTTTCTTCACCTGGGGCAGTTTTTCGTACAAAAAACCTTGGCGCGCATCCAGTGCTCGCTGGGCTCTCAGGCGCTGTGTCTCCATTCCTCGCAACACTTCTTTAAAAATCTGTGACATATTTTAAAACCTCACTCATTCCGCAGCTTTGCATCTAAATATTCCTGCTCCATCTGCGCCAGCTTTTCATGGTCCCATTGTCGTCCTTTAAAATTTTGAAAACGGCTTTTCCCTTTATCTTTTTTGCTCTTAGCCGGCCGCCGCGTGGCTTTTACGCCGTCATAATACGTCTTTTCAAGCTCTGCCACCTGGTCTGCGGTATGTATGCTATCCTGCTTCCATTTGCGAAAAATACCATCGGCATAAGGAAAACTGGGTTGGCCTTTGTTAAGTATTGTGCGCTCGCAGGCCAGCTTAATTACGGGCATTTCGAAGCCCTCCTCCCGCAGCCAGCGGTGCATATATTCCATTTCTTTTTCGATGGGGTCCCGGCCGGATATGCCAAAATAGCGTAATATTTCGCGATATTCGTTGTTAAATAGTCCTATGTAGTCTTCGGCAGCCTCCGTGGTGTTTATACCCCGCCCCGCCCAATCCTGGGCCACGGTACGCAGATAGTTATTGTGGATTTTGCCCTTGTCCACACAATATTCCAGCATCACGCCCACAACATCCACAGGCAAGCCCAAATCGTCATAAAAACCCAGATACATCCGCCGCTCCGTATCTGTCAGCAGTTTGCCCGTTAGGGTTTCTGCGGTATAAAACAACCGCTCTACCTCTGGATTTCTAAGATGGGCCTCAATTTCCTCCAGAGAATATTGGGCGAATTCTTCGCGGCTTGGATTTGGCTGGGGTTTAGGGGGTTCTTCGGCCACATTACTTAAAAATACAAGCCCCATAACACCGCCTTTGTTTGAAACAATATCCACCAAGCCAAGGCTTTGCCAGTATTGCCAAATCTTCTCCACCAAAGCCGCGGACACATCAAAAACCTCCGCCAGTTCTCCACAGCAAATTTCCTTTGCACCCTTGGCAAACTGGCGGTATCCGTAAATGTACATCACCGTATATATAGGTTTTGCCACGGGCAGATGGATGTCTATAAAATCATTGGGAATGCCCGTGGTAAACAATATTTGCTCCATAAATCTCCGTCCCTTTGCATGTTCCACGTGGAACATCATTCGCAATTATCACCATATAAAAAGGTCTGTCCGGAAACATTGCCGAACAGGTCTAATGTACCACAAATTTGCCCCGCGGTCAATGTTGTCCGCCAAATAGCATATACATTATGACAGAGGTGATTTGCTATGAAAAATATAATTACGGGCATAAGAATTGCGGCAGGGTGCGCTTTAATATTGCTAAGTGCGTATTTGTTATGCTTTTTTATCGGTGTTGTCGGCCTTATTGTCGGGGCGCTTTTGATGATAGGCGGGGTTGTGGCTGCCTATGTTTTGGAAAAACACAGCAAGGGGTGGTTTTTTGCCATGGGCGCGGTGCTTGCTTTTGCCGTCGTTGGGCTGCGCTTTTTGCCCCACATGCCCTGGCATTATGCCCAGTATTTTGCCGCCGGTTTTGTGGTGTATTTTGCCTGCCAATTAGTTATAATCGAATCAAAAATTCGCCCTCTTGAATCCAACCCCGCTAATGTGGTAAAATAGAATAAAGTTATCACGGAGGTGCATAAATGGCATTAAACGGCACAAACGCCAAGGAAAAATTTAAACAGCGTCTGGCAGAAAATGTAAAAACCCTGTCCAGAAAAACTATAGAAACCGCGTCAAACGAGCAACTTTATGAAGCACTGGTTTTTACCATACGAGACCTGGTGACGGACAAATGGATTGCCACCCATGATGCATACAACCGCCAGGACGTTAAGATTGTATATTATTTGTCCATGGAATTTTTAATGGGACGCTTTTTAGGCAATGCCATTATTAATTTATCCATGGATGCCCAGGTGCGCGAGGTTTTGGCAGAGCTGGGCATAGACTATAACGCCGTGGAGGATGCCGAACGCGACCCCGGCCTTGGCAACGGCGGCCTGGGGCGGCTTGCGGCTTGTTTTTTAGATTCTTTATCTACACTACAGCTGCCTGCTTACGGTTGCGGCATACGATATCACTACGGCATTTTTGAACAAAAAATAGAAAACGGCTTCCAGATAGAAAAGCCGGATAATTGGCTGGAAAACGGAGATTTGTGGGGGGTAAAACGCCAAGAATACGCCGTGGAGGTAAAATTTGGCGGCAATGTGAGTGCCGTGCAAAAACCCGACGGCCAATATGCCTTTGTGCAGGAAAATACCCAATCTGTGCGTGCTGTGCCCTATGATTATCCCATTTTAGGATATGACACCAATACGGTAAATACCTTGCGCCTTTGGGACGCCGAGGCTATTAATAAATTCGACCTGGATTATTTTAACCAGGGGCAGTATCAAAAGGCGGTGGAAGAGCAGAATTTGGCCCGTACATTATCCGAGGTGTTATATCCCGCCGACGATACAATGGCTGGCAAGGAGCTGCGCCTGCGCCAGCAATATTTCTTTATTTCTGCCACATTGCAGCGTATTATCGCCCGGTTTAAAGAAAGCCACAGCAATTTTGCCATGCTGCCGGATAAAGTGGTGCTGCAACTTAACGACACCCATCCATCTGTGGCTGTGCCGGAGCTTATGCGCATATTGGTGGACGAAAACGGCGTAAGCTGGGACGATGCCTGGGAAATTACCCGCAAGGTGTGCGCGTATACCAACCACACCATAATGTCCGAAGCTCTAGAGAAATGGCCCACAGAGCTGTTTTCCCGTGTATTACCCCGTATTTATATGATTATCGAAGAAATTAACCGCCGCTTTTGTACCCAGCTTGTTACCTGGTTTGGCAATGACCCGGAAAAAGTGCGCAATATGGCTATTATTGCTGATGGCTACGTGCGTATGGCCTTTTTGGCCATTGTGGGCAGTCATTCCGTCAATGGTGTGGCGGCTTTGCATACAGAAATACTAAAAAGCCAGGAATTGCGGGATTTTTACGAGATTTATCCAAACAAATTTAACAACAAAACCAATGGCATAACCCAGCGACGATGGTTGGCCCATTCTAATCCGTCCCTAGCACGACTTGTTACTGATATCATCGGCGATGGCTGGCTAAAAGACCTGGGACATCTGGAAAACCTGCTGCCTTATGCCAACGACAGTGCCTTTGCGGAAAAGTTCATGCAAATAAAACATGACAACAAAGTAAAGCTGGCAGGACGAATCAAATACCTTACCGGCCAAAGCGTAGACCCTCATTCTATCTTCGACATACAAATTAAGCGGCTGCACGAATACAAACGCCAGCTTATGAACATCCTACACGCCCTGCATCTGTACAACACCATCAAAACCGCCCCATGGACGGACGTTACCCCGCGCACATTTATTTTTAGTGCCAAGGCGGCGGCAAGTTATCGCCGAGCCAAGCTTATAATAAAACTGATAAACAGCGTGGCTGATCTGATAAACAACGACCCGGCCATAGAGGGGCGGCTTAAAGTGCTGTTTTTGGAGAATTATCGGGTGTCATTGGCCGAGGCCCTTATCCCTGCCGCCGATGTGTCCCAACAAATATCCACCACAGGCAAAGAGGCCTCCGGCACCGGAAATATGAAGTTCATGCTTAATGGGGCCATAACCCTGGGCACCATGGACGGGGCTAATGTGGAAATTTTTGAGGAGGTAGGGCCGGAAAATATCGTCATATTCGGCATGGACTTGGATGAAGTAAAGGCCCTATATGCCAGCGGCATGTATAATCCGTGGGACGTGTATAATTTGGATACAAATGTACAACATGTGCTGACACAACTTATTAACGGCTCGCTCTCTGATAACCATGAGCTTTTCAGGGAGCTGTACGAGGCACTGCTTAACGGCTATCACGGCTCTATGCCCGATGAATACTTTGTGCTTAAAGATTTTGCCGGCTACGCCAACGCCCAAGAAAAAGTGGGTGCGCTGTACAGAGACCGGGCAAAATGGGCCCAAATGGCCATAACCAACACAGCCAAAAGCGGTAAATTCTCCAGCGACAGAACCATACGGCAATATAATGATGAGATTTGGAAACTGACAGAGATACCGATCATCTTGTAAGGGGGCCTGTGGCCGCCAGAAATCAAAGGAGTAGCCATGCTGGAGCGCTTTAAAACCATATACAAGCCTGCCGAAGCAGAGATTATCGACAAAAAATCCCGCTTTATTGGCCATGCTTTCCCTATGGAAACCGAAGAGGCCGCCGTGGCTCAACTTGAAGCCATCCGCAAGGCCCACAGCCGTGCAGGTCACAATTGCTTTGCTTGGCAAATAGGCCAGGCGAACCAATTTACCCGCCAAAGCGATGACGGCGAACCCAGCGGCACAGCGGGTATGCCCATCTTGGATTTTTTGCGCAAAGAAGACATAAAAAATGCCTTGATAGTCGTCACTCGTTATTTTGGCGGCACATTGCTTGGCACAGGCGGCCTTGTACGCGCCTACGGCCGCGCCGCCAAAGAAGCCGCAACCGCTGCCATCCCCATCGAAAAAATCCTATACCAGAAATTCAGCGTCACATGCCCATACCATCTCGGCGGCAAGATGCAATACGAAATACTACAACGCGGCCACTCTCTACTTGACACTCTGTACACCGATAATGTAGAATTTATAGTGCTGGTGGAAAACCCATTTACGGGCACATTTGCTGCCCAAATGCGTGACATATCCGCTGCGGCGGCCGAAATAAAACCTCTGCAACACATATATTGCGCCCATATAGACGGCAAGATAATACAATTTTAAACCGAAAGGAAGAAGCACAATGGCAGGACATTCTAAGTTTGCAAATATCAAGCATAAAAAAGAGCGCCAAGACGCTAAGCGGGGCAAGGTATTTACTAAATTAGGTCGCGAGCTGGCAGTAGCCGTAAAACTAGGCGGCCCAGACCCGGCTAACAATGCCCGTCTGAAGGACATTATGGCCAAGGCCCGGGCCAGCAATATGTCCAACGACACTATCGAGCGTAGCATAAAAAAAGCCGCGGGCGAACTGGACAACGTAAACTACGAAGCCATTACATACGAGGGCTATGGCCCCGGCGGCGTGGCTGTTATCGTAGAAACCCTAACCGACAACCGCACCCGCACCGTAGCCAATGTGCGCTACGCCTTCACAAAAGGCGGCGGCAACATGGGCCAAAGCGGCAGCGTGGTCTTTCAATTTGACAATATGGGTCAAATCGCCGTAGAAAAAGCCCCCGGCGTGGATGAAGAAGAGCTAATGATGCTGGCCCTGGACGCCGGTGCCAAAGACTTTGCCGCCCACGATGAAGGTTATGAGATAGTCACCGACCCAACAGAATTCTCCGCCGTGCGTGAGGCCATAGAAACCGCCGGCATACCCATACTTTCCGCCGATGTGGCCATGGTGCCTCAGATGACCGTGGCGCTAACCACTCCGGAAGACATTAAAAACATGAACAAAATCCTCAACTTTCTGGAAGAGGACGATGATGTGCAAAACGTATATCACAACTGGGAGGAAGAAGCGTAATGAAAAAGAAACTTGCGGCCCTTGTGGCTGTTTTGATAGCAACAACCATACTTTTTGCCGCTTGCAACGGCCAAAATCCCATGTCGGGCAATTGGACAAGCCCCCACCTGGCTATCGAATTCGCCGCTGATGACAGCGGCACCTTGGGTGTGCGCCCCAACACCGGCAGCCCCTGGGAAGAATGGGATATGACCTGGCATATAGCAGACGGCCGTCTGCATATAGCAGACGAATGGGATTTGGCTGTTTTTGAATACGAACTTGACGGTGACACCCTCACCATCACCGGCATATACGGCCGCCTGGCCAGCTGGTACACAAACCACGCCGAGGCCGGCACAATTACCGTCCTTAACCGATAAGTCATAGTCCACACATTATGTGGTCGCACAAAATTTAAACTAGCTATTGACCCCCACTCACGCCCCCCCCCCCCCCCTAAACCCCCCCTCCCTTTTACGTTTTATCTCTTTTTTTAATTTTTTTTTTGCGGTTACAAAAATTATAACATTAAAGAAAGCTTTTTTGTTTCCTTCTAATTTGCTTTGTGCGTTTTGGTTTTATCCTTACGGTTTTGTGGTTTGGGGGAAT
>WQVZ01000066.1 GCA_009785595.1 Defluviitaleaceae bacterium
CCGTTTACCGCCGTATTGTCATGGATTTCGCCGTTTTGCATGGTAAAAACACCTGTCCCGATAATTCTTATACCGCCGCCGTCTTGTGTGCTTGTGTTTTCAACAATACGGCCGCCTTCCATGATAAAATTGGTATTGGCCATTACATGCACACCACCGCCAAGATTAGCTTGGTTGCCGCTCATAACACCACGTCGCATGGTAAACACACCGCCGCTTATTAAGTTAACAGCACCGCCGCCGCCTGTAGACGCCATGTTTTCCAGGACATACCCATCTTCCATGATAAAATGAGAACCGGCCCCGGAAACATGCACACCGCCGCCGGAGACGGTAGTGTTATGGCCATTGTCTTGGATGGCTCCGCCGTGCATTGTAAATACGCTGGATATGGAAAGGCTAACACCACCACCATTGGCACCCGCATCGTTGTTGGCAATTTGCCCGTTGTGCATGGTAAAAGTGCTGTTGCTGTAAAGACGCACACCGCCGCCGGAGCCGATTCCCAGGGCTTCGTTATTATGAATGGCTCCGTTGTGCATCACAAATGTACTGCCGTTTCTGGCCACAACCCCCCCGCCATGACCGCCACCTGTTGCTTCTGATACATTGTTGTGGATGGTGCCGCCATGCATGATAAGGTTGCTGCCAAAAACATGCACGCCGCCGCCGTTTGATGCTGTGTTGTGATGTATTTCTCCGTCTGTCATCACAAAAGTGCCCTGGCGGACATAAATCCCACCACCGCCATTGGTGGCTGCGGTTCCGGCGGCTGTGTTATGGCGTATGCTTCCGTTATTCATGGTGAAGGTGCCATTTTGCTCAACTTGCACGCCGCCACCAACAGTCCAGCGGCAGTTTTCAATTACACCGCCTTCACCCATATACAGACGCGCATTGGTACCCATAACATATATGCCGCCGTGATTATCGCCGGTATTTGCAGTGTCACCGCTAAGCACAACATTCTCCAGCCTTAATGTACCGCCTTGTACAATAAAATGCCTCTGGTTAGCGGTAGCTTGATGTAAAGTGTATCCGTTGCCCGTGCCGGTTATGGTAATGTCGCGCCCGCCTGTTATTGCAATGGCACTATGCCCAACAGAGGGTATGTCACTTGTTAATTCAATAATTGTAGCCACGCCGGAGGGTGCGGTGGCTACGGCGTCGGCCAGCCCTGCCCAACTGCTCACTTGCACCGCGTTCATTGGTGCAGGCCGAACATCAGCAAACACCATGGCAGAAATATGCCCGGTTATAAGCAAAAGCATTAAAAACGCAGCCAAAACTTTCCTTTTCAAGCCTTATCGACCTCCTTCTTAGAGCTTATTTGCCATCTTGCTTCCGGCGGATTTTTTCGAGCGTTTTTTCACTGGGCAACTAGTGGCCAAACTTGGCGATTTGAGCCGCTTTTGCGAAACAAAAGCGCAGGACCGGTGGAAAGTAAGCCAAAAAGACGCTGGAAGCAAGAGGGCAAACAGGTTTTTAAATGAAATGCTAATATATTGTGCCACAAAATGTCGGCTTTAATGAATGCAATAAAAGTCTATTTTGCATAATACGCCAAAAGTAGATTTACGAACAAGCGTATTAAAAATTTGGTTTCTGCGCCTATATTAAAAAATATTTGTGTTTTATGTCGATATGTGCTACAATAACACGACAATATTTTCCATACGGGAGGTAGCTCATATGAGAAAGCTTAAAAATGTAAAGATTTTTGTGATGGGTCTTGTTGCGGGCATGTTGCTGGTTGGCACCACGGTTTTTGCCGCCGGGGCAATAGCTTCTGCCGCCTTTAATGCCAACAGGGTTATTTTTGACGGAGACGAGCTGGATTTGGACATGCCTCTGGTATCTATAGTAACCGAAGCCAATCCGGATTTTTTTAGCAATTATATGCCGGTGCGGGCTGTGCTGGAAGCCATGGGATACGAAGTGGACTGGGATGGTGCCAATAATGCTGTACTGGTGACAACACGGGCGATTGCGCCTGTAACCGCAAACGAACTTGGTGCCACCGTGTGGCTTTCTGCAACAGGCATAAGATATCATTCCGTAAACGATTGCGGCAATATGGATCCGGCAAGGGCCAGGTCTATGACCCGGCAACAGGCCAGGGATGATGGCCACCAGGCATGTGCTATATGCTGGTAGAATACTGAAATTACAAAACCCCTCGCCTAATTAGGTGAGGGGTTGTTTGTATTAGGGTAGTGCTGCAAACGCACATCAAGTGTGCCGGTGTGTAGCTCAAAAAGATGGTTGTCATAGTCGTAAAAATATATGGACTGCCCTTCGCCTGCCACTCTTCGCCGGCCGGGTTTAATTTTAAGCCCCAGGGCCTTGATTTTAGCTAGATAATCGTCAATTTCATCTTCAGCAATTTTAAAGGCGATATGATTGTAAGTACACTGTGGCAGCGGCTCGCCCTCCATAAGGGCAAGCCACATATCACCCACCACAAAGAATTTTTCTCTGGCCACAGAAAAAGCATTGTCCCCGCTGGAGTAAACCTCGCGGCCACCGAAAATATCTGTTATGACGGCCGTTGACCGCTCCAAATCCCGCACAACAAGAGTTATGTGGCTTAGTTCTAATGGCATAATGTCCTCCGCTGTTATTGCTCTTCTGAGTGATACTGCATATATTTTTGTTCTATTTGCTGCGGTGTGGCGGTGTTAAAAAGCCCGATGGTGCATATATGGGCCCGGCGGAAATGATCTGCGGCAACGGCGCTGTCTTCATCGGCTTCGGCAATAAGTCCCAAAAAGTAATTGGAATCCGCCAGGTTTTCTTTTTTTGCCAGGGCTGTCCGGAAGTTTTCTTTGGCGGCAGACACATCCCCCATCTTGTAATGTATTTGGCCCATATTATCCCAAGCGGCGCCGTATTCGGGGTCATCCGCCATGGCCAATTGGGTAATTTCTATGGCTTTGTCAAAGTCCCCCTTGGTTAGGTACAAATACCCCAGCGTGGTCAGCACCCCGGCATTTATGTATTCGTGACTGGCCCGCATATCCTCCAGCACGTTTATACCGTCATCAATACGGCCATCCAGCCAGTGGCAGCTGGCCAGGGCTGTTATGCGGTTGCGCTCGTCCATAACAGAGCCGGAAAGGGCCGCGGCCTTGTCCAGCAAAGCATAGGCCGCTGCGGCGTCTTTATCTTCTTTAAGGTGCAATAGGGCGCGATAGGTATGTGCCGCGGGGCTTTTTGTGCCCGCGGCAATAGCCTTGTCCAGCAATGGCTTGGCCTGGACATAATTTCCCGTTACATAAAAATAATTACCCCGTACAGCCCACGTATTTTTGCGGTTTATTAGGTAAACAACTACAATAACAGCCAGGTATGCCAGCAACAAAACATACAGCGGCAGACCGAGGACGGGCATTATTACAATATACATGCCGTACAGGCCCAGGGCTATTAACGCTAGGATTATATAGTGCCGGGTGGTTCTTTTCATCTTCATCATCCCTATCCATTTTTATTAGTTTTTGCCGCCTTTCATATTTGCGGGCCTACTATAGGCTATACCGGGCTCGTTGGGTTTTAGGCGTACAGCCGACCAGGTATCATCCAAAGCCACCTGGCCGACAGGATGCCAGCCCCGGGCCAGCACCAAATCCCAAAGGCTGTCGCGGTTTATGTCATATTTTTGCTTGCCTGCGGATTTGGGGTAGGACAGCCAAAACAACCCGGCGGTATTTACTATATCGGCTGCGGTGGCGAATCTTTCGGCAAATTCCTTCTGGCTGGTGACAAACAGGTGTACAAAGTCGTATTTATCATCTTGGGCGTTGTTATATTTGGGGTAATCCGGCGGGGAATACAGTGCTTTCATGGTCATGCCGTCTTTCACCCTCATTTTCTTGAAAATTCCGCTATCGCTATCCATCTTGGCTTCCTCCTTCGTGCAAAAGGGCTATCAAGTCCTCGCGGGTGTTAAGTTTGGGGTTATCTATCACAGCTGCCATCAGGCGGGCCAGGTGTTGCCCCACCGCCGCCGATGGGCCGATGTTAAGCTCGCGCATAATATCTTGGCCGGTTATGGTTAGGTCGGTGATTTTTATAGGTTCGTCAGAAGATATTATGTCCTCCAGCAGTTCTTTGGCTTCCAGCACCTGTTTTAACTTCGTATCCCTGGCCAGCTGGCTTTTGGCAGAATTATCCGCCGCTTGGAAAGTCAAAATGTCTATGACGGCATCGGCTCCAAGCTTGTTGATAAGTCGCTTTAGCAGGCGCCTGTCAGGCTGTGTGTCCGCATGGTGGTGGCTTACAATGCATAGCGTCCGTTGGATGGTGTTGTTGTCAAAACGCCATTTTTTTAAGGTTTTTTCGGCTATTTGGTGCGATACTTTGGCGTGGCCGTGAAAATGGTGTATGCCTTTTTCGTCCGTGGTTTTGGTGGCGAATTTACCCACATCATGGAAAAGTGCCGCCAAGCGCATGGTCAAGTCGGGTGGGGTATGGCGCAGGGCCGCAAAGGTGTGGTCCCATACATCATAAATATGATACACATTGTTTTGTTCAAGGTTTTTTAGTTGGGTAATCTCTGGGAATAGTACATCGGCGCAATCCTTAAAAAACACCTCTATGGCATCAAAATTGTCGGACAAAAGTAGTTTTGCCAGCTCTGTTTGAACACGCTCTACGGCTATATTAAGCAGGCTTTGCCGTCCAGCAAGGGCGGCGGCTCGCACGTCGTCAGCTAAAGCAAAATTAAGCGTGGCGGCAAAACGATATGCCCGCATTATGCGTAGATAATCCTCGGCAAAACGTTCGGCGGCATCGCCAACACATCGTATTATTTTGTTTTTTGCATCTGCATGGCCGCCAAAATAGTCCACAAGCCCAGATGTGGGGCTATATGCCATGGCATTTATGGTAAAATCCCGCCGCCGCAGGTCTTCACGCAAATCATTGGTAAAGCTGACGCTGTCCGGCCGTCGCCCGTCGCCGTATGCGCCGTCAATACGGTATGTGGTTACTTCATAATAACCCCCACCGCTTTTTACGGCAATAGTGCCGTGCCGTTCGCCAATGTCAATCATTTTTTGGCCCGCAAACACGGCCTTAATGTCAGTAGGCAGGGCATTTGTGGTAATATCCCAATCCCCAGGCACGCGGCCTACCAGGCAGTCCCTCACACACCCGCCCACCACATAGGCGTCAAACCCCGCCACTGACAGCTTTTCTATTATTTCGCCGGCGCCCGCCGGTATGTCTATCCTCAATTTAATCATCCCTTATGTGTAGTTGCTTCTATTATAGCCATTATCCGGTGTTGTGACAAGCAAAATCGGGCGGCAAAATGCCGCCCTCACTTCGATATGTTTTTGGCCTTCTCCGTATTGCTGCGTCGGCTCATCTTGCATCGACAGGGTTTATAAAAATCGCATACCCCACGCGCCTGCCTCTGTTTACAATTGCTTCCAGACTTCCATCCACGACAAAAACTCTGTATTTTTTGCGGCAACATGTGAATTGTATGCGATAATTTCTGAATTTTCTGCCGTTGCCTTTGCGTATGACATTGCCAGTTGCGAGTCTTGCGTTATATCTTCCAATCTTCTGTTTGCCTCACAAATAGCTTCATAAAGGGCATATTGTGTATTTCTAATTTTGTTTAGCTGTGTAACAACAACGTTTAATTGTGTTATTATCATGTCCATCCGTCGCTCGTTTTCGTATAGATTGTACGCGCCCTCGTGCCCTTCAAGCATCATGCAGCGTCCGGTGTCAAAATACTGATAAAACGAAGCGACCGCAACAATATTTCTATATTGCGGGTGGATAATATTAAGGCCATATAGCTTATCCAGCGTCTGCCTTGTTTGTTCAAGCTTATAGCGGGTCGCAGAGCTATACTCTAACAAATTTGCTTTCTCGTCTAGTTCTTCATGATATTTTTCCTTTGCTTTGGCTAAATCAGATGAATACTTGCGTTTGGCCGCTTCAAAATTTTGCTTGTTATTGTTATTGGCAATTCCCCAAAGGGCGAATATAATGCCTATGACTATTCCGGCGCCGGCACCGATTGCAGTAGCAATGCCTATATGCATCCAACCGGTTGCACTAAACAATGTTGTAAAAAATCCAACAAACAACCTTCCGGTTCTGATCCAAGCAACAACAAGACCAATGGGTGCACCGATAAGCGCACCCCAAACCACACCCCAAAACATAGAAATTAGTGCCATTGCAACACTGACCCCAAAACCCACTTTTTCTGGTTCCTTTGGTGTGGACGACCTTTTATTCAATGGCGTAACCGTGTAGTTTGTTTGGCTATGTATGCGAGCAGCAGCTTTTTCCAATACGTACACATTTTTTTCAAGCTCTAAGACACTCTGCAAGTACTTAAGCATATTAACATTTTTCTTCATAAGCATGACCTCGCTAATAAATATTTTTTTACGCGCCAAAGGGCCAACTCGGAAATAGCAAGTTTGGCCCTATCCTTACTTAACATTATAATTAGGCAAGAGCCTGTTGTCAAATAATATATTGCTGAGGTGTGGCCAGCTATGTCGATGTTGTCCGGGCGACCACAGAGGTCGCCCTTACGAAAGATAAAAATTTGTGCATATCGCATATACAATAAGTATCACGCGGCGTCAATGGTTTTTTGCTTTTGGCGCAACTGTCGTGGGTTTATCAGGAATTTTTCAATCTCCACAATAATTATGGGCAGCAGTGACAG
>WQVZ01000067.1 GCA_009785595.1 Defluviitaleaceae bacterium
GGACGGAATTTTTTGAGGGGACACCCGTGCCGGAGCTGGATATTTCTCACAGTATGTGGGGTTGGCAGTTGCAGCATGATAACCGGGGCCGTCAGGGCACCACAAATATTAACGGCGAATACGAAGTGACTGTGGAGCAAATTAGGGTGCAGCACGACGGCCAGGGACAAACAAACCTAAGCCTTACAGCCGAAGCAACCCTGCCAGAAATAGGCTGGACAACACGTTCGGCGGATATTCGTGTATTTATCAATGACATAGATGTCCAGGTGCGAGCCACCCGTACCGAGGAAAACGCTAGTTTGTCTATAGATGTGAACACCATCACTCTGGACAGATTAAACAACGGCACAGCGGAGCACAGCGGCGATTTTCTTGACCAGCCCGTAGAGGGGCAGATTTTGCCGGTAGAAATTGTGCGGGTTTATTGGGTGCCGGTGCGCATTGGCGAGCGTTATTGCTTTATAGAGCGCGTGGTTGTGCCCAGATATCGTCATGACCGCCGAGAGCAAGTTATAGACCGCTTTACCCTTACAACCGATGGAGAAGGCAAAGCCAGCAGAGATTTTGCCG
Organism: Defluviitaleaceae bacterium; assembly: GCA_009785595.1. Taxonomy (GTDB): domain Bacteria; phylum Bacillota; class Clostridia; order Lachnospirales; family WRAX01; genus WQVZ01. The sequence goes on from WQVZ01000067.1 coordinate 574, forward strand.
TGTCAAACCAGCCGAACGAAAGCTATATCGCCCGTATTACCACCACAGATGGCAATGGGCGCAGGATAAGCCATGATGCCTTTATCGGGCGCGACTGGTGGGGTTTTCACAATAACGCGGAAAGCGGCGAGCCTTTTCTGTACAGCGGCAGAGAATGGAACGAGGGTTATGACATTGGCGAAGAAGTGAATCTTACCGTAAAGCAGGGAACAGAAGCGATAACCCGCGGTAATGTGCTGTTTGTTGTGGCCAGCGGCGGTATACTAGAATATCGCGTGGGCACAAACCAAATGAATTTTACTTTCGGCGAAGAACATCTGCCAAACGCCACCGTATATGCTTTTCATTTTAATGGTCACACATATTTTTCCGGCTGGAACATGCGTGAAACCCTGCGTTTTAACAGCGCCAGCCGTGAGCTTGTGCTTACCGTGACTACCGATAGCGATACCTACAGCCCAAGGGACACGGCCACAATAACCATTAGGGCCACGGATGCCGAGGGCAATCCAAAACAGGCGTACATTAACATTGCTGTGGTAGACGAGGCTTTGTTTGCCCTGCGGGAATATGGCGCGGATACTCTTAGCAGCCTGTACAGGCACATTGCATCCGGGGTGCGGCATAATATTGCCACCCACAGCACATTTGCCAGTGATGGGATTCACGATGTGACGCTAAGCGACAGCGGCTGGACCGGCAACGTGGTTAGGCACTCCATGGCTTTAACCGATTCCGCAGACGAATTTATGCCCATGGCTATGGCCGAAGCCGAAATGAACATGGGTGGCACAGCACAAACCCATATTAGGGAAATTTTTGAAGATACCGCTGTTTTTACCGCCTTGCGCACAAATTGGCGCGGCGAGGCTACTTTTACCTTCCCATTGCCGGATAATATCACATCCTGGCGACTGACTGTGTCGGGTATAACCGATGATTTATACGCCGGCAATGATGTGTCCAATATCATTGTAACAAACCCCATGTTTTTGCATTATGCCCTTAATGACACTTTCCTTGTGGGCGACACACCCATCATCGGCATTAATGCCTACGGCACCAGTTTTTCCGGTGGAGAAAGAGTAACTTTTGAGGTATGGAACGAAGCAACACCGGACACAATCCTTCGCGCCGAAGGTGTGGCTTTCCAGCGTGTCAATATCCCTCTTTGGGAAATGACGGACGTGGGAGCACACTCTATAATCATCCGCGCCACTGCCGAAAATGGCCTGAGCGATGCGGTGCGGCATGATTTTAGGGTAATAAATTCCCACCGCCTGGTGGATACCGCAGTGTTTTACGACGATGTAACCACCGACACTTCTTTTGACGTTGGCCTCCAAGGACTGACACAAATAACCTTTACCGACCGTGGGCGCGGGCAATTTCTTAATGAGCTGATGGGTATGCGCTGGGCCCGTGGTGCACGTATAGAATCTTTGGTAATGCGGCGCGAGGCCAACAGACTTATTAGGCAGCACTTCCCTGATATTGACCTGTTTGCGGGTGAAGATAGCTTTAACCCACAGGACTATCAGCGGCCAAACGGCGGCATATCTATGCTGCCATACGCCGATAGCGACCTTGCCGTAACCGTAAGGATGTTGCCATTTATCCGTGATGAAATCAACGTACGCGCAGTTACGAATTACCTATATGGCATCTTTGAAGGGGAGACCGCCGACAACAAAATGCGGGCGTTGTATGGACTTGCGTTATTGCAAGAGCCCGTGCTGGTTGACCTGCACAGCTATGCACAAATTGAGGGTCTGGCCATACGTGATATCGCCTATATTGCCCTGGGTTTTGCCGCACTGGGCGAAACCAATGCGGCCCTAACACTGTATAACACACGGATTTTGCCCTATATACAGGCCCTGGCGCCATATTATCGTATAAATATCGGCACCCGCGCCGATACACTTGAGGCAACATCTGTTGTCGCCCTGTTGGCAACACAACTGGGTACGCCCCAGCGCATGGGTCTTCACCAGTATACCCTGCGCAACCATACATGGGATTTGCTGGTAAATATCCAGCGGTTATCCTTTATTGTCCACGAAATTAACAATGTAAACCGCCAAGACGCCGGCATAACATACACACTCTTTGGCGAAGAAATAACCCGCGACCTTTCTAATGGGCGCAGCTTTACCCTGCGCATACCCGCGCAAAATATGCACGAATTTAGGCTTACATCAGTAGCCGGCGATGTTGGCGCAGTGTCTGTTCACAGTGTGCCTCTGGAAAACATAGAACCCATCGATAACAACATAACCATAACACGCCAATTTTTCCGTGCAGGGGAAACAACCCCGCGGGATACCTTTAACCAAGGCGACCTGGTGCGCGTGCAAATACGCATTGACTATACCAGGATGGCCATGACAGGATCATACAAAATAACCGACTTTTTGCCCGCGGGACTTGCCCACACACCCGGCTCCGCAAGGTTTGGCCCAGTGCAGTCAGCACCCGGACAATGGCGTCACGCAACCGCCGAAGGACAGCGCGTTACATTTTTTGATCACAACGGTCGCTTTGACGGCGTGCGCACCTATTATTACTATGCCCGTGTGATAAATCCCGGCACTTTCCGCGCCGAGGGCTTGATTATCCAAAACCTAAGTGCGCGTGAGTATTTGACCGTGAGTAGGGATGACATGATAACTATTCTTAGATAAATACTGGCGGCCATTGGTCGCCAGTATTTTTTCGCAAAAATGTTTGACAGGGTATATTTTTTGTGATATAATACTGATTTGTGTAGAGAGTAAAGAGCAACAGCCACTCGGCAAAGGTGGGTGTACCCATAAGCGCAAGTGCGCCTTTGACGGTGAGCATATTTTTGAAAGAAGGTAGAAAAAATGTACGCAATTGTTGAAACAGGCGGCAAGCAGTATAACGTGAAGCCAGGAGATATTATTTATGTTGAAAAGCTTGAGGCAGACTTGGGCGACAGCATAAGCCTTGACAAGGTGTTGCTTATTTCCGGCGAAGATACACCAAGGATTGGTGCCCCCCTTGTAGAAGGTGCCAGCGTCACCGCATCTGTACTGGCCCAAGGCAAAGAAGAAAAAGTGATTGTTTATAAGTATAAGTCCAAAAAGGGTTATCACAAGAAAAAAGGCCACAGGCAGCCATTTACCCGTCTGCGCATAGAGGCCATTAACGGCTAGACCAAAGAATGCTATGATTAAAGTCACGCTGTATTACAACAAAAATAAGGACATATATCGCTTTAAGGTGCTAAACCATGGGCAAGCCATGGTGTGCGCCGGCGTGTCCGCCCTGGTTATCACCTGTGCCAACTTCATCCAAAGCAATTTTGCCCTGGATGTGGTGCAAAAGCACCGTGACACCGGGTATATAGATTTTGAAATTGGCGAAATTAAAAAAGGCGGCCGCAACCACGCCGCCAACCTCATCATAGACAATATGGTCTTTGGCCTACGCTTGATTGAGGAAAGCTATGGCGATGATATCAAAATTAACACAAAGTATGATTAAGCATAAGTGAGGTGCACAATATGTTAAAAATGAACCTGCAATTTTTTGCCAGCAAAAAAGGTGTTGGCTCATCCAGAAACGGTCGCGAATCCCATTCCAAGCGCCTGGGCGCCAAGCGCGCCGATGGCCAGGTTGTACGCGCCGGCAATATCCTTTACACCCAACGCGGCACAAAAATCCATCCCGGCAACAATGTGGGCCGCGGCAACAACGACAATCTGTTCGCCTTGGTAGATGGCCGTGTTAAATTCGAGCGCATGGGCCGTGACAAAAAGAAAGTTTCTGTCTACCCCGTGGCATAGCAACGCACAAACAACAAACAGCCCCCGCAATGCGCGAGGGCTGTTTTTATTTTTTATCACATTCCAACAATTGTTGACAAAAATTTTGCTACATCTTCGGATTCCATCATTTCTATCATATAATTTAAGTCCAAATTACCCACCAGTTTTTTTGAATCAATTGGCTTTGCGTCATCATACATTTTTTCAAGCAAACGCAAAGTCTGTTGGTTGGTAGCTTCCCGGGCCTTAATAATATCGCCCATGGCATTGGCCACTTCGCCTTGTGCGGCATTACGCAATGCGTCCAAAGCCTCTTTAATGTGAGCAGTGTCTTGGATGATGGCATCAATTCTGGCCAAAATCCCTTCCGCAGACGCCGCATGTGTTTGCACCATGTTCACCTTTTCATCCGGTCTCGGGCCGTTTCCTTTAACTTCGTCAAGTATATTCATATTTTTATCCCCCAAATTTATATTTGGCGGACACGCTAGACACAGGGTATATTCGTCTATGAAGCGTGCCCTGCCAGCCTTAGCAAGCCCTTTGGCCCGCTTTGCATAGGTAGCCTCATATTCATTACCCTGCGCATCAATGACACGTATGTTTTTTGTGATGGGTGCCTCCCCCCTCGTCATGATATGCAGTTTTGGTTGCTTAAGCTTCGTTTTTAGCAATGGGTGTCTTCCCCGGCTCAGTAATCATTATACCCCTACGCGCTTCCCATGTCAACGCTTTTTGCAGACATGCGACCAAGGTGGTCGTCCCCAGAAATTTGTTGACATTTAGTTGCTTTTATGTTAAAATGTCAAAAATAGTAAATCGAAGGAGATGGTTCGGCATGAATGACGAATATAACATGTTGCGCAAAGAGATAGACAGCAATCTAAAGCAGATGCATCAATACTTTGCACTTACCATAACTGCCTTATTTGTAACACTAGCACTCATATTTGACAATTCCACTAACCCAAGCATGCCTATTAATCCAAATATATTCAGCATCATGTTTGCCGTGCTTGTCTGTGTTGCCGCGAGAGTAAAAAGCCTATCAAAAAGCAATATGAGGATTTCAACTTACATGGAAATTTTCCTTGAGCCTAATATGAACGACCGCAATTGGGAAACACGTATGTACAGCAAAGCAGCAAAAGGATACAGCAGTCACAATATAGATGCAAAATTTAAGCTGGCCGAAATTTTAATTTTTAGAGTAGGCTCTACGTATTCGCTGTTAGGCATTATTATATACGCTTTATATATTTTTGTGTTATATGAAAACTTTTCTTGGTTTTACGCCCTTTCGGGCGGAATATTCAACACAATTGCACTTTGGATTTTGATACACCTTTCATTTTTCTCTTACAATGCGAATCACAAATTTAGGGATGATTTCATAGAATACTGGAAAGATATCAAAGCACAGGAAGAAGCCGCAATGGCTGACCCCGAATAACGGGGTTATTTTTTATGTGGCTTTTTAGGGGCGGCTGTGTTATACTGTGTGGTGGTGATTACAATGTTTGTTGATAAAGTAAAAATTAAGATTGCCGGCGGCAAAGGCGGCGATGGCCACGTGTCCTTTTTGCGGGCAAAATATGTGCCCAATGGCGGGCCGGATGGCGGCGATGGCGGCAAGGGCGGCGACATTATTTTTCGGGTAGACCCTAACATGTCCACCCTGCTTGATTTTCGCTACAAGCGCAATTTTGTGGCGGACGATGGCCAAAACGGCAGCAAATCTAATTGTAGCGGCAAGGGTGCCCCGGATGTAATAATTGACGTGCCTCGAGGTACCATTGTGCGCGAGGCCACGACCGGCCAAATTATGGCGGATTTAACAGAGAGCGACGACCAAAGAGTGTTGATAAAAGGCGGCAAGGGCGGCAAGGGCAACCAGCATTTTGCCACAAGCCGCCGCCAGGCACCGCGATATGCAGAGAAGGGCCGCAGCTCTAAGGCGTATGAGGTTATTTTGGAACTGAAAACCCTAGCAGATGTGGGTATAATCGGTCTGCCTAATGTGGGCAAATCTACCCTGCTGTCCCAGGTAACAAATGCCAACCCAAAAATTGCCAACTATCACTTTACCACACTTTCTCCCAATTTGGGCGTGGTGCGCAACCGCTATGGCGAAGATATGGTGTTGGCGGATATACCCGGCCTGGTAGAGGGTGCCAGCGAAGGTGTTGGCCTGGGCTTTGACTTTTTGCGCCATGTGGAGCGCACAAAGGTGCTTGTACACGTGGTGGACGCCAGCGGTATGGAGGCCGACCCCGTAGCCGCCATGGAGCAAATTAATGCCGAGCTTGAA
>WQVZ01000068.1 GCA_009785595.1 Defluviitaleaceae bacterium
CATCCCGGAAAAAGACGTAAAAGCCGTAAAAGAGCAACGCATAGGCAATGTTATTGTTGCCGGACATATGTCAAGCGACTCTTTGGGTATAAACAAACTGGCGGAAAAATGGGCCGAACACGGCGTAGAAACCACCATGATGTCCGGCATTGTGTCCGCACAATAAGTATTGATATATAAACCGGCTGACGAAGCCAATTCGCCAGCCGGTTTTTGTTATGTAATTGCGTTTACTGGTTCGCCTATGGTATAATGGAATCGGTTTGTAGGGGCGGCCTTTGGCTGCCCGATATTGAGATGACCGCAGAGGTATCACAAATGCAGATAATGAATTTAGGTATATTGGCCCATGTGGACGCAGGCAAAACCACCACGGTGGAGCAAATGCTCTATTTGTCCGGCAAATTGCGCTCCTTGGGCTCGGTTGACAAGGGCAGTACCCAAACAGACTTTTTATCCATAGAGCGCCAACGGGGAATTTCGGTAACATCAGCTGCGGTAGATTTGGAGATGGAAGGCGTCAAAATAGGCATCATAGACACGCCGGGGCACATGGACTTTACCGGTGAGGTAGAACGAGCGTTATCTGTGTTGGATGGGGCTGTGCTTGTTGTGTCCGCAGCAGAGGGCATACAATCCCAAACCAAGCGATTTTGGAAGGCTCTTAGGCAAATGAAGCTGCCCACCATAATTTTTCTTAATAAAATAGACCGTGTCGGCTGTGATCCCAACGCGGTTCTTAAAGCCCTGCAAAAAGAGTTTAGTCCAGGGATAATACCTATAAATCAATACCAAAATGCCGGGACGGCTGATGTGGCTGTGGAAAATTGTACACTGTCAGAGGACAGCATTTTAGAATTATGCGAAAACGACAGCGATCTGGCGGAGCGGTATTTGGAGCATGGCGTGCTGTCTGCGGCAGAAGCAGAAGCAGCCTTAATACACCAAACACGTGAATGCCTGGTATTTCCCCTTGCATACGGCGCGGCTGGGCTGGGCATAGGCGTTGCCGACCTTATGGAGGCTATACGCCTTTATTTGCCCGCTAACCCGATTTTATCTGACGGGGAGCCTGCTGGCATTGTATATAAAATAGAGCATGACAAAACCAGGGGCAAGGTGGCCCATATACGCCTGTACGAGGGTGCTTTGCGTAACCGCGATGTGTTGAACGTGTACCGCCGTGGGGCTGAGCCGTTTCAGGAGAAAATAACCCAAATACGCAAGGTGTCCGGCTCCAGACATGAAGACGTGGGGCTGTTTTGCGGCAACGAAATTGCGGCGGTATGCGGCATGGCCGGGGCAAAGGTGGGGGATATGGTTGGTCGGATGATGGAACGGCAAAACATCCGCCTGTCAGAGCCGCTATATTCCGTGCGCCTATACGGGCCGGAGGGCAAGGAAAGAGAGTTGATACAGGCCATATCAGAACTATCCGACGAAGACCCCCTGATGGATTATGCATGGAACCCGGATGTGCGAGAGCTTGTAATCCGCATTATGGGCAAAATCCAGCTAGAGATACTGGAATATCTACTGCTGGAGCGTTATGGCCTTGGGGTGACATTCTCGTCGCCATCGGTTATATACAGAGAAACCCCGGCAAGCCCAGGCATTGGGCTGGAGGCATACACCATGCCCAAGCCATGCTGGGCTGTTGTGAAGCTGCTGGTGGAACCACTGGCCCGCGGCGGCGGATATTATTACGAAACAGCCATTAGCGATAATATTTTGCAGCAACGCTACCGCAACCACATAGAAATAGCCATCCCGGAGGCCTTAAAACAAGGGCGGTTGGGTTGGGAGGTCACAGACCTAAAGGTGACACTGATAGACGGCGAAAGCCACAAATTCCACACCCATCCTCTGGATTTTTTCCTGGCCACACCCATTGCCGTAATGAAAGCCCTGGACAATGCAGGCTCCGTTTTGCTGGAGCCTCTGGTTAAATTGCAGCTACAAGCCGATGAGGGCCTTGCAGGCAGAATTATTGGTGATATTCTTGAAATGCGCGGTACCTTTGACACCCCGGTTATCGCTAAGGGCTTAGTGGAAATGGAAGCCATTGTACCTGTGGCTGCGTCTATGGATTATCACACGCAATTTTCTTCGCTATCCTCCGGCAACGGCATCATCACGTCAGATTTTTATGGATACAAGGACTGCCCACTTGAAATAGGGGCGACAGCAAGGCGCAGAGGGGTTGACCCGCTGGATAGAGATAAATGGATACTTCATAAACGCGGTGCATTATAATCACCATTAGGGCCTTCTTACACCATAAGTGTGAGCAGGCCTAAAATATTTTCAACAAAACTATTGACATTGACGCAACGTCAACTTGTATAATCAATTTAGAGGGTGGTCATTTTGGATTTAGTGAGAATAAACGAGGTGGTTAATGGCTTTGGGGTGTCCAGCAGGACGTTGCGATATTACGAAGAGGTCGGGCTTTTGTGGAGCAGTCATCCCGAAAACAAAATACAGCGGCATTACGATGCTGCCGCGCTGGGAAGGCTAAAGCAAATTATTGTCCTGCGCAAATTGCAAATCCCCGTAAAAGACATTGTGATGATATTTGAAAGCGAAAGTATGGCAGCGTTGATTAAGGCCTTTGTGGATAAGTTGGAGTCACTGGATACAGAGATTGCTGCCCTGACAAAATTACGACAGATGGTGGACGAATTTCTTCACAAGATGATGATGAGCGGCATCAAAAAAATCTCGGCCATTACTTTGCTTTATGAAGAAACCGAGAAGCGGCTTGCGACGATAACGGACGAGCCTGTTTCTTTCGAAAAACTGTCAGAGATAAGCCTAGAAGCAATGAAACTAAGCGATATTCGGATTATTCGCTTACCGCCTATGCGCGTATTGACATCTCGGCACAAAACAGGGCAAACAGAGGATTTGGACGAAGATAAAATGCAAAATTTATTTGCTTGTTACGGATTTGTGCCAACGCCCGGTATGAGGGATTGCTTTATGCAAAAAGAGCCTGATGGCGAATGGATTATGCTTATGAAAATCCCCGATGATTACGAAAACGACACGATTTATGCAGACGAAACCCTGCCGGGCGGCCTGTATGCCGTCACCGCCGCTTTCTTTGAAAATATGGACGATGCTTTTGTGCTTTTAAGAGAGTGGGTGAATGCCAGCGATGTTTTTGATTTAGACAGCCGACGTCCGGAGATGCTTGAAGAAATATTGCCATGGGATATTGTTAGAAAAATAAATAAGTTTCAGCAAGATGTTTTTGTACCTATACAAATAAAAAGCAAGGAGGCATAACAATGAGCTTGACACAGGCGCAACGAGACATGCAAAAAGAGTTGATTAAACAGGCAGAGGCGTATATGCGCCTTTGCGAAGAAATGCCGGGGGATATTGCGGCGGCATGGTATAAGTTGGTGGGCTATTTGCGGGATTGCTACACCATGGACGAAATATGGGATGGCAAGGAATTAAAATTTTACGCCGCGGGTACAGAGTTAGTTAAAGCAGCCCTTGCGGCCGATGGTGTTGCGGTGTCTTTTGACGATGGAGGCAATGGGCAAAAATCAGCATTCATAAAAAGCCCAGAGGAAGTTGACGAAGTGGTTAAAGTGCTTGGCAAAACCCGGCTTCCCGCAAGGGTTTTGCCAACGGATATAATTTCTCCAAACGGTGGGCTGTGCAATTACTGCTTGTTTAATGAGCAAAACATAAAAACCCAAGACAGGCGCGCCGAAATGACCCTGGGTTTTAACAAATGTTATGGGGACGAAGGTGATTATTCGGCCCAAGAGTGCTGTGGGCATGATTGCCCTGTTATAGAAGATATTGCTCACGGAACCCCGGGATTAACTGCCGAAGAGGTGACCCATCTGATGTTTCCGTGGTGGTGGGCGAAAAGCAGATTAAATGAGGCGCGCAGTTAGTACCCAACCTGTCGATCTACCACATGCTCAAGCGGCCGTCCGGCTATATAATCCTCCAGGTATCGCACAAATTTGTCTGCTATAAGATCTTGAGTTAAATCTAAAGAATCACCCCCGCTTACATGGGGCGTTATTATTGTGTTGGGTGCGCTCCACAGGGGATGGCCGACGGGCAGGGGTTCGGGACTTGTAACGTCCAGTCCGGCACCGCCAAGATGGCCGGAAACAAGGCGTTCTACCATGGCATTGGCATCGATAGCGCCGCCGCGGCCAACATTTAATATCAATGCGCCCCTCTTCATTTTATCCAAACGTGCGGCGTCAAAAAGACCGTCTGTTTGGGGTGTGCCGGGCAGGCACAGGGCCACCACATCGGCATCGGCTATGGCTTCGTCCAGCTGTTCCGCAGAAAACAGCGCATCTACACAGTCAGGAGAATATGAACGGGGATTGCGCACCACGCCGCGCACGGTGGCTCCCATTGCGCGGCATCTGGCGGCGAAATTACTGCCGATGTCCCCCAGGCCAACAACCGTCACCAGACTACCATATAGGGTCTTTACAACGCCCAAGTCTTGCCAGGTCTGCTGGGTCTGCAAGCGGCCATAGCCGTCCATTTTGCGCATAAGCATCAGGGCCATCGCCAGCAAATGCTCCGCAATGCCAATACCATATGCCCCGGCAGAGTTGGTCAGCACAACATCCGGCCCAAGGCATATTTCCTGCTTTAGATAATAATCCACCCCGGATGTCTGGGTGTGAAACCACCTAAGCTTGGCCGCGCGGGCCAGCACTTCGGGTGATGCGCCGCCAAATATAATATCGCAGTCCAGCAGCTCTTCGCTGTCCCGCGCAACAGATATCACTTCAAAATCCGGGGCCGCGGCACTAATTTTTGCCAGTCGGGCATCGCTGATACCGGAAAAACACACGCCTATTTTTCTTTTCATGATAATAAACACTCCCTGCACCTTTAATTATCCTATAGCAAACATATTATCATATCCGGGCCAACAGATCAAATCAGATTGTCGTGCCAACCCAACAATCCCGCTTGACAATTTTTGTCCGGGGCGTTATAATCAAGACATAAAATTGTAGAGCGGAGAGGGATTATGGCAGATAGTTATAAGCATTCGGGCGTGGATATTGAGGCAGGATACGAATCTATTAATATAATTGCGCGGCATGTGGAATCTACCAAACGTGACGGCGTGTTTACAGGCATTGGCGGGTTTGCCGGGCTGTTTTCGCTGGCAAAGTTTAAAAATATGGAAGAGCCTGTGCTGGCCAGTGGCACTGATGGTGTGGGCACAAAGCTAAAAATAGCCTTTGCCGTGGACAAGCATGATACAGTGGGCATTGACTGCGTGGCGTACTCTGTTAACGACATTATATGCACCGGGGCCGAGCCATTGTATTTTCTGGACTATATTGCGTGCGGCAAGGTATATCCGGAAAAAGTAGGGCAAATTGTGCAAGGGGTGGCAGAAGGCTGCCGCCAGGCTAATTGCGCGCTGATAGGCGGCGAAACTGCCGAAATGCCGGGCTTTTATCCTGATGATGAATATGACCTGGCCGGTACGGCCGTGGGTATTATTGACAAAAAAGATATTATTGACGGTGCAAAAATTGTGGATGGCGATGTGCTCATTGGTATTGCCTCATCCGGCCTGCATTCCAATGGTTTTTCATTGGTGCGCAAGTTGCTTGTGCCCGGCAAGGACAATGTGGGAAGATATATTGACGAATTTGGCAAAACTCTTGGCGAAGAGCTGCTTGTACCTACGAAAATATATGTAAAGACCATTTTGGGTCTGATGAAAAGCGTGGAAGTTAAAGGCATATGCAATATCACTGGCGGCGGGTTTTTAGAAAATGTGCCGCGGATGCTACCCAAAGGCACCCAGGCCGTGTTGCGCACGGGTAGCTGGTTTGTGCCCCCTATATTTATGTATATGGAAAAAATTGGTAAATTAGACACCGCCGAAATGCATAATGTCTTTAATATGGGTGTAGGCATGGTTGTTGCGGTTTCTGCGGCCCAGGCAGACGCGGCTGTGGCGGCCCTGCGTGCCTTGGGCGAGACGGCATATATCATTGGCGAAATTAAAAACAACCCAGACGGAGGGTTGATTTATGCTTAAAATAGCCGCTTTGGTGTCCGGCGGCGGCAGTAATTTGCAAGCCATAATAGACGCAATAGGGGCTGGCTGTATTAAGAATGCGGAAATTGCCCTGGTTGTAAGTACAAATCACCATGCCTATGCTCTGGAACGGGCAAAAAACCATGGCATAGCCACTGCTGTTTTTGCAAAAAAAGACTACACAACACCGGCGGCCCGTGAGGATGCTCTCATAAACCTGCTAAAAGTCCACGGCGTGGGCCTTTTGGCTTTGTGTGGCTCTCTTATGGTCTTTAGCGAGAAATTCATCACAGATTTTGCAAAACCAATCATAAATGTCCACCCCGCCCTTCTGCCTAATTTTGGCGGCAAGGGCTTTTATGGGCTTAGGGTACATGAGGCCGTGCTGGCGGCAGGCGTGGCCACCACGGGCGCCACAGTGCATTATGTGGATGGTGGAATAGATACAGGTAGTATTATTTTGCAAAAAGAAGTGGCTGTTTTGCCGGGTGACACACCGGAAACTCTGCAACGGCGGGTGATGGAAGAGGCAGAGTGGCAGATATTACCGGAAGTGATTAAAATGTTTGCGGATGG
>WQVZ01000069.1 GCA_009785595.1 Defluviitaleaceae bacterium
ACAATAAAACGCAGAATTTTTGTCAAAATGCAAAATCATTTGTGACGACGCGTGCCTTTAGGCACGCTAGGAGCAAATGATGAAGCAGTTTGGCAAAAAGGCAAGTTTTTTGTTATTGTTTTGTGGTTGTTTGAGTATAGAATAGTTTATACGATAAGAGGTGTAAAGTATGCAGATTTTGAGAAAAGCAGATTTGGTATTGATTGCCTTTTTTATATTGCTGGCTATATTGCTGGCTTTTATATTTGTAACCATGGGGACGCGTTACAGTGCTTTTGTGGCGGTATCTGTGGATGGAATCGAGACATTTGTCATCGACATAGGACAAAACGAAGGTGAAAGCTTTGAAATTATTTCGCAAAATGGCGTGAATGAAATTTTGGTGAAAGATAGAACGGTGCGCATGATTTCTGCGAATTGTCCAGATGGGTATTGTGTGCGCATGGGGGCGATTTCTAATAGGTTTCAGGTTATAACCTGCTTGCCAAATCGTGTTATTGTGGAGATTAGGGGCGGAGATGCTGTTGCAGTGGATGTTGTTGCACGATAGGGACTGCCGACAAGGCACACCAAGGAGAGACATATGGCCAAAAAAATTGCATATTTAGGCATCCTTAGCGGCCTCGCCATAATTATCGCATACATAGAGCGGCTTTTCCCTTTACCCATGCCATTGCCGGGGATAAAGTTAGGCCTTGCTAATGCAATAGTGATAATTACTTTGTACACCATGGGCGCAAGGGCCGCCCTCGGCATTTCTGCGTTGCGAATACTTGTTGTAGGCCTGCTATTTGGCTCGGTTTTCGGCATAGCATACGGCTTTGCCGGTGGTATACTTAGCTTTGCTGCTATGGCAGCGGCAAAAAGGTCAGATAAATTTGGTATTGTAGGCATTTCTGTTTTTGGCGGCGTCTTTCACAATCTAGGACAAATTGTCATTGCGGCTACAATTGTTCAAACTGCGGGGCTTTTCTACTACGTACCCGCGCTGATAATTGCCGGAGTTATAACAGGAATTGCCGTTGGGTATGCCGCAGGCCTTATTTTAAGCCATGTTCAAGAAGTTATCCACAGACATTTTGGGTAAATGTGTCAAAGCGGATAGTTTGGCCGTGGAAAATGTGGACGGCAGATGTTGATAAGTTGATAAGTCTGTGGATAATCCCGATACAGCCTGTTATAGCAACAAAAGAGGCCACTGAAATAGCGGCCTTTTTGCACTAATTATTGGTTGATATTTCCAATTCTAATGTAATTCATAAGCTCCCGCGCACCTGCTTCATCCACAAAATACCAGCTTAAATTTACCCCCACAGGGTTATGCGCCATCCTGGCATGGCCCGGCACGGTATGAAATTCTATGCTATCGGGATTTAAAGCATCGGCGGCTCCTGCGTAGCGCAGGATATCCAAAAGGCCAAAGTCTGTACGTACATGGGACATAAACGAACGCGCCAAAGCCCCTGCGTTGTTCATGATATGCTCGCTTGCCAACACCTGCACAAAAAATTCATGCATAAACTGTTGTGTCATGTCAATGCGGCCCAAATCCCCATCGTGGTATTGCCTAAAGCGAACAACCTGTTCTGCCATATTTCCATCCAAAAGCTGGCGGCCGCCAGGCACGCGTATCATAATTGTGCCACCGGGCGCTGTATAAAACAGGCCTTGGGGGCGTATGTCCATATACACACCGCCCACGGCGTCTACAATATATCTAAAAGCGTCAATATCCAAAATAATGTAATTATCAATTTCTATGCCCAGCATATTTCCTACGTGATGGCTTACCGCCCGGTAGCCCACTTCGCTGCCGCCAAAGGAGTGAAGCTCGTTAAGCTTTACAACACCGTGGTTTGGAAACCATCGCCCCGCCTCGCGCAGCATATTTCTCTCATAATCCGTCATTACAACCTGGGTGTCTCTAGGTATGGAAATTATATCTATGGCATTATTTTCGCCGTCATAGGCAATTACCATGATGACATCAGGCAGGCCGCCGCCATCATCAATGCCTAAAAGCAATATGTTAAGGTCTGGCAAGGCGGGTCGCCTTTGCACCACCTCTACCTCTACTTCCACCTCTTCCTCTGACATCGGATTTTCCCATGTGCCCGCATGGCCTGAAGGCGGCGCGTTGCCCAGATGCCCTGTTGCCACCGTCACTATTTGTCCTGCCGCGATAACGCTATGAGCCATAGATGCCGAAACACCAATTATGGCAAAGCAGGAAACCAACGATACTACTATTGCCACATACTTTTTTAACAAAAACTTATCCATTTTGGTAATCTCACAGTTCCTTTCTTAATTTCTCTGCCATTTCCTCAAACATCGCACCATCATAGCTTTTTTGGGTGGTAGAAAAGCGTATGCCGTCTTCGTTATATCTGGGGACAACATGCAGATGGAAGTAGAAGATAACCTGCCCTGCGGCCCTGCCGTTGTTTTGGATGATGTTTACACCATCACATCCCGTGGCATCTTTTACGGCGGCTGCCACCTTTTTAGCCAACGGATACAATGCCGCTGCCGACTTTTCATTTAAATCAAAAATGTCTACAGCAGGCACCTTCGGCAAAACAAGGCAATGTCCCAAATTTGCGGGATATAAATCTAAAATTACAAAAAAGTCATCATCTTCATAAATTTTATGGGAAGGGGCCTCGCCTTGAATTATTTTATAGAAAATATTTTCTGAAAAACTGCTATTGCTCATTACATTCTCCCTTCAGATTTTAAAACCTCAACCCTATCAAGCCTCTCCCAAGGCAGGTCGATATCATTTCTGCCAAAATGTCCATAGGTTGCGGTTTGGCGATAGATAGGCCGGCGCAGCCCCAAGTTATGAATGATAGCACCCGGCGAAAGGTCAAAATGCTTGTCAATGAGGGCTAAAATTTTATCCTCTGGTATGGCATTTGTGCCAAAAGTGTTGATGGCAAGGGAAACGGGCTTTGCCACGCCGATGGCATAGGCAATTTGCACCTCGCAAGTGCGCGCCAGCCCTGCCGCAACGATATTTTTAGCCACATGCCGCGCAGCATATGCGCCAGAACGGTCCACTTTCGTGGGATCTTTGCCGGAAAAAGCTCCGCCGCCATGGCGCGCCACCCCGCCATATGTATCTACAATAATTTTGCGCCCCGTAAGGCCCACATCGCCCTTTGGGCCGCCTATAACAAAACGTCCTGTCGGGTTTATGTAGAAATTGGTGGATGCATCCAAAAGATTATGCGGTACAACCTTCTTTATCACCTTTTCTATGATGTCGTGACGAATTGCTTCCTGCTCTGCCTTTTCATTATGCTGGGCAGAAACCACAATGGTGTCCACGCGCACAGGCCTGTCACCATCGTATTCGACAGTTACTTGCGATTTTCCGTCAGGCCTCAGATAATCAATTTCGCCGCTTCTTCTAGCCGCATCCAAGGCCTTTGCAATTTCATGGGAAAGATATATGGGCAGCGGCATAAAGGCAGGCGTTTCATCCGTGGCATAACCAAACATCATGCCTTGGTCGCCGGCACCTATGGCTTCGCGGCCATTTGTGCCGCCCCTGGCTTCCAATGCCACATCCACACCCTGCGCAATATCAGGAGACTGCCCTTTCAGCGACACCACCACGGCGCAAGAATCGCAATCAAAACCATATTTTGCTCTGGTGTAGCCGATATCTCTAACGGTTTCGCGGACGATATTTTCTATGTCCACGTAGCAATCGGTTGTAATTTCTCCCGTAACAAAA
Organism: Defluviitaleaceae bacterium; assembly: GCA_009785595.1. Taxonomy (GTDB): domain Bacteria; phylum Bacillota; class Clostridia; order Lachnospirales; family WRAX01; genus WQVZ01. The sequence goes on from WQVZ01000069.1 coordinate 3,749, forward strand.
ACCATGCCTGTTGTGGCCATGGTTTCGCAAGCCACCCTTGCGTAAGGGTCTTGTGTTAAAATAGCATCCAAAATAGCATCCGAAATTTGGTCACACATTTTATCAGGATGGCCGCAAGTGACAGATTCTGATGTAAATAATCTCTTCAATATCGTGTTCTCCTTAAATTTTACTGGGGCATAGCCCCCTCACATCTAATTCTACCCGAAAAAACGAAAAAGTAAATAGTTTTTGCGAAAATTTATGTAAAATGATATAATGGAAGAAGTTTTTCGCAAAACCAAGGAGGAAATATGGAAATTTGGGATATTTACGATAAAAATCGCATAAAAACGGGCCGCACGGTTGTGCGCGGCAAAAGTGAAGCACTAAGCGAAAACGAATTTCGCCTGGTGGTTTTTATTGCCGTTTTCAATTCTAAAGGAGAAATGCTGATACAGCAGCGACAGCCCTTTAAAGAAGGGTGGCCTGGCTTTTGGGATATTACTGCGGGTGGTTCCGCCATTTCAGGCGACACCAGCCAGCAAGCCGCCGCCCGCGAGCTTTTTGAAGAAGTAGGCATAACAGCAGATTTTAGCAAAACCTTGCCGCATTTCACAATTAATGTGGAAGATAATGCTTTTTGCGACTTTTTCCTGATTAAAAGAGATGTGGACATTGATAGCTTGCAGCTGGGCTATGATGAGGTTGCCCAAGTAAAATGGGCTACAAAGCAGGAAATTTTTGACATGATAGATGCGGGCATCTTTGTGCCCTGCCAAGACGGCGTGATTGACCTATGCTTTAGCCTTATCGAGCGGCGCAAAACATTGAAATATGACGAGGTGTAACAAATGGGAGAAATGTTGGATATTTATGACAACAATCGGATAAAAATGGGTGCTGCCCAAGCACGGGGCAGGAAAAGAAAAAAGGCCGAGAATATTTTGGTGGTTATGGTGCTTATTTTTAACGAGGCAGGCGAAATGCTGATACAAAAACGGTCGCCGTATGCTATTTGGTCGCCTGATATGTGGACGATGACGGCAGGTGGCGCGGTTCTTGCGGGCGAAACGCCGACCAAAGCCGCAAGTAGAGAGCTTTACGAAGAACTTGGCATAAAAATTGACTTTACAAACAGCCGCCTAAAATTTACCATGACAGACAAAAATGCCTTTCTGGACTACTTCATTGTGCGCGCAAATGTTGATTTATCGACCCTAAATGTGCCAAATGAAGAAGTTGCGGCGGCAAAATGGGCATCAAAAGAAGAGATGCTAACTATGATTGACCGCGGCGAATGTATGCCTTATCGAAAATCTTTTCTGGAATTTTGTTTCGATTGCGCCGATATGATGGAATGCACCCTCACGAAATAGTCAGGCAGAGGTGATGTAAATTCCATATATTGTCCGGATGTGGGATGCACGAAGCCCAGCAAGCCCGCATGAAGCACTTGGCCGCTGGTGCTATACGACTGCTTTTCGCTTCCGTAAACAATATCCCCAAGCACAGGCCGCCCTATGCTTGCCATATGCACGCGTATTTGATGGGTGCGGCCGGTTTCCAACACGCATTTTACCAAGGTATAGCGGCCCAGCCGCTCCATCACCTGCCAATTTGTAACGGCCCTTTTACCTTCCGGCGAAATGGCCATTTTTTTACGATGCACCTTGTGCCGCGCAATTGGCGCATCTACAACACCTTCGTCATCCTGAAAACCGCCATGGACAATGGCGAAATATTCGCGCTTGGTGGTATGGGCTGAAAACTGCTCTGCAAGCCCATTGTGGGCACGGTCGTTTTTGGCTATAACCAACAGGCCCGAAGTGTCTTTATCTATCCTATGGACAATGCCGGGCCGCATCACGCCGTTTATGCCCGACAAGCTGCCCTCGCAATGGTGCAGCAAGGCGTTTACCAGCGTGCCGCTGTAATGGCCCGCCGCCGGATGCACTACCATGCCTTTGGGTTTGTCCACGACAATAAGGTCATTATCTTCATACACAATGTCCAGCGGCATTTCTTGCGGCAAAACTTCCATTTCTTGTGGTGGCGGAAGGTTTATCTCAATAACATCCCCTGTCCGTAAACGATAATTGGACTTTAAAACCGCGCCATTTACCAACACATCTCCGTTTTCAATAAGCTTTTGAACGGCGTTGCGCGTCAAACCCGATTTGGATTGTGCGAAAACATCAAGGCGAAGGCCGACATCGGCGGCATCCGCTGAGAAATTATTCATCTTCAGATTCCTTTTTAGGCTCTTTTGTAAACAGGACAATTGCGGCCAAAGCGAAAACGGCCACCGTTAGGAAGACATCCGCCATGTTGAAAATAGGGAAGTTTATGAGGCTGATGAAAAAGAAGTCCACAACATAGCCCTGCATCAGGCGGTCCACAAAATTGCCCAGCGCGCCGCCAACAAACATAAGTATGAAAAAACGCATCCTATCGTGATATCGCGTCTTTGGCAGGCTGGTGTAGTAATACATAAAAAAGCCCAAAGCCAGCACGGTTGATATCACAAAAAACCAGCGGCCGCCTTGAAACAGCCCAAAGGCCATGCCGGAATTTTCGTGATAGAGCAACGAGAAAACCCCGTCAATAAGCACAATTTCCCTGACGGGCGCAAGATATGTCACCGCCAGATATTTTGTAAATTGGTCTATCGCCAACAGCACAATCAAAAATGCCGCCGGCAGCACAACTCTCTTAAAAAT
>WQVZ01000070.1 GCA_009785595.1 Defluviitaleaceae bacterium
TCCAGACCTTAACAAAATCGAAAAATACTGGGCTTGGCTGAAAGGCAGGTTGAGAAAAATATTACCAGAGCATGATGATTTTATGGAAGCCTTGTGTGGGATTTTTTAAGTTAAAGGGGTATATAGGCAAAACCAACATGCCAAAATCGTCAAGCCCCATGTTGCTAAATCTTTCCATAAAAAATACCCCCTCTTGGTCTCTAAGCCTTGTAGGCTTTTGGTGTTGACAAATAAGACCTGAGTGAGATATAATGTTCTCAGGTCCGTGAGGACTTGTTTGGCGCTTGTCCGGTAAGTTTCTACGCTTTGGACGGACAAGCGCGTTTTTAATAGTCCTTTTTTGTATGAGGATGACGCATCATCCTGTTTACCCTACAATTGTATATTAGTCTACATATTTTGTCAATACATTTTGTAAATTTTTCCGCCCTACATTTTTTCGCGCAAATGCTCAACCTTCTTTAACGCCTCGCCAATTTTCGCCTCGCGGCCTTGGTTGGTGGGGTGGTAATACTTTTTATCGGCCAGCTTGTCGGGCAGGCACTGCATGTTCGTAACCTTTTCCTCGACATCATGGGCATATTGATAGCCCTTGCCGTAATTTAAGTCCTTCATCAGCCTTGTGGGCGCGTTGCGTATCACCAGCGGCACGGGCTCTGTGGGTGTTTTTTGCGCGTCGGCCATGGCCGCGACATAGGCACTGTCTAGGGCGTTGGACTTTGGAGCCGCCGACATGTATACCACAGCATGGGCCAGATTTACGCCGCATTCCGGCATACCGTTGAAATGGCAGGACTGATACGTCGCCACGGCCAAAAGCAGGGCGTTGCTGTCCGCCACGCCGATGTCTTCGCTGGCGAAGCGGATGAGGCGGCGGGCGATGTACAGTGGGTCCTCGCCGCCGTCCAGCATACGCGTCATCCAATATAGGGCCGCGTGGGCGTCGCTGTTGCGTATGGACTTGTGCAGGGCGGAAATGAGGTTATAATGCTCTTCACCCTTCTTGTCGTACAGGGCAAGCCGCTTGGTGACGGACTGCTGGATAAGCTCGTCGGTGATGGTAAGCTTGCCATCGGCAATTTGCGCGCTGTTAAGCACCATTTCTATGGTGTTTAGGGCGGTTCTGGCATCACCATTTGCAAAGGCCGCCAAAATATCAATATGCTTTGGGTCAATTTCGGACACAAGGCTGGTGTCCGCGCAGAAATGGGTGATGGCACGGTTTAGCAGCTCTGAAATATCATCGGCAGTTAGGCCGTACAGCAAAAACACCTTGCAACGGGACAGCAAAGCCGAATTTACCTCGAAAGAGGGGTTTTCCGTGGTGGCACCAATTAAAATAACGCTGCCGTTTTCCACATAAGGCAAAAAGGCGTCCTGCTGGCTTTTGTTAAAGCGATGTATCTCGTCCACAAAGACGATAGTTTTTTTGCCCCATTGCTGCTGGGTTTGCGCCGCGTCCATCACAGTGCGTACCTCTTTTATGCCGCTGGACACCGCGCTGAAATTTATAAATTCTGCCTGGGTGACATTGGCGATAATTTGTGCCAAGGTGGTTTTGCCAACACCGGGCGGCCCCCAAAACACCATGGACGGGATGTTGTCGGCATCAATAAGGCGGCGCAAAAGGGCACCTTCGCCCACAAGATGCCGCTGGCCCACAAAATCCGTTAGCGTGCGTGGGCGCAGTTTTGCCGCCAACGGCGCGTAAATTCCCCATTTATTATCAGAAGACATATTATAAGCTCCTTGTGAAAAGTCTTAAATTGTGTTATATTTAATTTATCATGTTTTTTTGATGGGGTCAAGGCAGGAGGGTTAAGATGAAAAAGCTTCTGGTAATTATAGCGTGCGGGCTTGCGTTGTTGCTTGTGGCTTGCGCGGAAGATAATTTATACGAGATCTACCCAGAGGCCAAGCCCGAAATAGATATAGAAGAGCCTTTTCGGCTGACATATCCATCCCATGGCTACATAGCCCTGGGATATATAGAATTTATAAACGACAACCTATATAGCCGCATACCTTTTTCCTATAGAGAATATGAAACCGCCTTGTGGATTGTGGATGAGCTTTTGGCCATGGGATACGCGCCGGAAGACATTGAGATGCAGGAATTTTATCGCGGCGACGTGGAGAGGCTGATATTTAACCAGCATCTTATGCGCAATGCTGAAATGCGGGATTATAGCCAAAATATTATTTTGACGGTGCCCGGGCAAAGCGAGAGGACAATTATTGTAGGAGCCCATTATGACGGTGTGCATAACCCCGGGGCCAGTGATAATGCGTCAGGAATGTCCCTGCTGCTGGAAAGTGCCAAGGGTATGCTGATGCATGACAACTATCACACCATAATTTATGTCTTCTTTGGGGCGGAAGAAGTTGCTTTGGTTGGGTCGTATGTTTTTCGGGACTCTATAACCCAGCAGCAGCGGGATAATGTGGTTATGATGATAAATGCTGATGTGTTGATAGAGGGGCCGTATGTGATATTTGGGGCGGGAAGCAATAATCAAAACTCGGACATTGCTTATGACGTTATTGGGCGGGTGGATGCCATTGCCCGGGAAGTGAGCTTTGCCCATGATATTGAAATTATCAACTATCCGGGCGCGGTGCAGATGATGAGCGACCATACCCTGTTTCATATGCATGGCTATACAGTGGTAAACCTTGTTGGCCTAGCCAGGACAGAACAAGGCAGGTTTCACGCGAGGATATGGCATACCCCGCAAGATTGCATACATCATATAAACGAAACATGGCCCGGCAAAGCCGATACAAATATGCACGCTTTTTCCATATTTTTGGAAGAGATGCTTCTGGAAAGATATCCGAGGGGGAGATAAATTTGCGGAGATTTTTGATAGCGGTGCTTTGTGGGCTTGCGATGTTGTTTGTGGCCTGCGGGGGCGGCGTGTACGATGAAGTTCAGCTTCAAGTGGAATATGAGGTTGCATATGAACCAACAGGGTCGGAGCCCTATTACATACCCCATGGTTACATAGCCGTGCGCCACATAAAGTTTATGAATGACAACCTATATGGCCGCACGCCTTTTACATACAGGGAAAAAGAGGCCGCTGTGTGGATTGTGGAAGAGCTTTTGGCCATGGGATATGGATGGGATGATATTTATGTGCAGGAATTTGACTGGCCCAGCGTCCAAGGGCATACATTATGGGCTTTTAGAAGCTGGGAAGATGTGCTTCATCCACGAATTAGGGGGGATGCTTTGCCGCGTGCAGGGCAGCTAAGTCAAAATGTTGTGTTGACAATACCCGGGCAAAGCGCGCAAAAAATTATCGTTGGTGCCCATTATGATACCCCGCCTTATCCCGGTGCCAGCGACAATGCATCCGGCGTGGCCCTGCTGTTGGAAAGTGCCCAAAGGATGCTGCATCAAGACAATTATCACACAATTGTCTACGTATTTTTTGGGGCAGAAGAAGTTGGGCTTTTCGGGGCGCATTACTTTTTAAATTCTTTATCGCTTGCAGAACAAGACAATTTGCTGATGATGATAAATGCTGATTCGTTATTAGAGGGGCCGTATATGATGTTTGATGCGGGTTATGCCCCCGGGGAATATTGGCTGGATGCCCTTCCGGAAGATGTGCAAGGGATGGGGTGGTGGCCGGCAACGAGATGGTGGCTTGAAAACCTTGAACTGCGAAGAGATGGCGTTGCCGCGCAGGTTAAGGAGATAGCTGACGAGCTAAACGCGCAACAGGGCACCAAACTTATGCACGACCCGCGCTTTGTGCTTTCCCCCAGCGACCATTTTATTTTTGCATTTGAAGGCCATACCGTGGTAAATTTGATAGGTATGTATCGTGATGATGATGGCGAAAATCAAGTAATTAATGGGTTTTCCACCAGGGTTATGCATACGCCGCAAGACAACTTTCATTACATAAATGAAAACTGGCCGGGAAAAATTGATACAAATATGCGATATTTTTCGATGTTTTTGGAAGAGATGCTGTTGGCAATGTATAATTAATGAGGAGACAGAAGGATGGATTTAGGAGCAGGGAGATTACGCATATCTTTAATGGTGGTGCTTTGCGTACTTGTGATGTGGCTTGGGGCTTGCGGCGGCGGTGCGGATGCGTATGATGAAATTCAATATCAAGTGGAATATGAGGTCGTATATGAAGCAACAGAGCCGGAGCCGGAATTAGAACCAGAACCGGAATTAGAACCGGAGCCCTATTACATACCCCATGGCTACATAGCCGTGGGCCACATAAAATTTATGAATGACAACCTATATGGCCGCACCCCTTTTACGTACAGGGAAAAAGAGGCGGCTATGTGGATTGTGGAAGTGCTTTTGGATATGGGATATGCCGAGGAAGACGTTTATGTGCAAGAATTTGATTGGCCCAGCGTTGCGGGGCAAGCCCGGCGGTGGTTTGGCAGGCAGTGGTCGGATATACAGGGGATGAGAGGAGATGCCTTGATACGTGCGGGGCAGCTAAGCCAAAATGTTATCCTAACTGTGCCCGGGCAAAGCGAAAGCGAGGGCTTCATCATTGTTGGTGCCCATTATGACACCATACCTGTCCCCGGTGCCAGCGACAATGCATCAGGCACGGCTTTGCTGCTGGAAAGCGCGCAGCGGATGCTGCATCAAGACAATTATCACACCATCGTCTATGTATTTTTTGGGGCTGAAGAGCCGGGGCTTTTTGGGGCATATTATTTTTTAAATTCGTTATCTGATGCGCAGCAAAGCAATATTATAATGATGATAAATGCCGATGTGCTGTTTGAGGGGCCTTATATGATATTTGGGGCGGGATATGTGCCCGCGCAATATTGGTGGGACTATCTTCCCGAAGGGATGCCCCATTGGGGATATGTTTCAAATTGGTGGGCTGAAAATATTGAGCCGCGAAGCAACGATGTTACGGTAAAGGTGGATGAAATAGCCGCCGAATTAAAGGCGGCCCATAGCGTCAACCTTATAAGAAACCCATATTTTGTGCTTGTAGGCAGCGACCATTGGATTTTTGCATGGGAAGGCCACACCGTGGTAAATTTGCTGGGGCTGCATCGCGCGGCGGACAGAGGGTTTTTTGTGGACAGCGGATTTACAGCCAGGGTGGTGCATACGCCCCAAGACGATTTTAATTATATAAACGCAAGATGGCCGGGAAAAATTGAGACGAATATGCGATATTTTTCCATATTTTTGGAAGAGATGCTATTGGCGAAGTATGAGTGACGAGGAGAGAGCTTATGAGAACAATTAATTTGGGCGCAAGCGGCCTTATGGCCCCTGCAATATCTTTGGGCTGTATGCGTATGCGCGGCCTGGAAACCCGGGAAGCCGCAAATGTGTTGGAAGCTGCTATGGCAGCGGGGATGAACTTTTTTGACCATGCGGACATGTATGGCGGTATGGGTCGTGTGGAAGAAATTTTTGCGGCGGCGGTGAAGGAAGCGGGCATAAAGCGCGAAGATATGATGGTGCAGACGAAATGCGGCCTGGTGCGCAGTGACGATTTTATGTACAATGCTTCTTACAACTTTTCCAAAGAGCATATAATTTCGTCGGCAGAAGGCAGCCTGCGACGCCTTAACATGGACTATGTTGATGTTTTTCTGCTGCATAGGCCCGATACGCTGATGGAGCCCGCCGAAGTGGCGGCGGCCTTTGATAATTTGCACAGCCGTGGGCTGGTGAAGCATTTTGGCGTATCAAACCAAAGTGCCGGGCAGATGAAGCTTTTGCAAAAATATGTTGGCCATAAGCTTATTGTAAACCAAATGCAATTTGGCGTAATGCATACAGGTATGATAGATTTTGGCTTTAACGTCAACATGAAAAATGACGCAAGCTTTGACCATGACGGCGGCGTGCTGGAATATTGCCGCCTGGAAAACATCACGATACAGGCGTGGTCGCCATTTAGGCTTAACGAAGCCGGCGGAATTTTTATAAACCATCCCGACCTTCCCAAGCTTAATGAGGTAATTGACGGGCTGGCCGAAAAATATGGCGCAACAAAAGAGGCCATCGCCACCGCATGGATTTTGCGCCATCCGGCTGATATGCAAGTTATTGTGGGTTCTATGAATGCCGCGCGGATAGCGGGCATTGCCAAGGCGGCGGATATTGCGATGACGAGAGGCGAATGGTATGAAATTTATCTAGCCGCAGGTAATAAGCTTCCATAGGCAGGAAAACTAAATATTTTAACCACGGAAAACACAGAAGGACACGGAAAGAACCTTGTTTTTATGCACTTTCCGTGTATTTCTGTGCATTCCGTGGTTAAAGGTTTTTAAGGAGAATAATTTTGAAAAAAGGTAGTGTGGTGGAAGTTCAAATAGATGATATCAAATTCCCAAATGTTGGCATGGGTGAGGCCGAGGGCAGAAAAATTGCCGTAAAGGGCGGCTTGCCGGGGCAA
>WQVZ01000071.1 GCA_009785595.1 Defluviitaleaceae bacterium
CCAGCACATTGGCCAAATCCGCCATCCACCCCGTATTGTTATCCAGCGGCAGCACCGCCTCCCGTCCGCGCTCTCCCACCAGTGCCAGGGTTGGCGCAGACACAATGCCACCCTTGGCCAACGCAGGTACAGTAGGAATCTTCGGAATATTAAACCCAAAACTGCCGCCCCCAAGCCACGCAGGTATGTCAATGCGAAAGTTATTCAGCCCGGCAATCATATTGTTTATGCCACCAATTATGCGGTTAATAATCCCATGAAACGCCTGTTTCATCCCCGTCCACGTGTTCGACCACCCGTCCCGCAGACCACCCAGCATGTCCCGCCATGTGTCCGGAATCCGCACCCCAAAAATATCGCTAAAGCCCTTGTTCACGTCCTCCGCGTCCCTTTTGGCCCCCAACAGCATTTCCCGCCAGTTCTCGCCAAATATCTGGCTTTTGTCATCAATCACATCAATGGCTCCGCCAAAATCATATACAGATTCTTCCAAATATGTAAAAGGCATGGCCTCCAGAGAACCCGACAATTCTAATATCGAATCATCAAATTCCCACGCCCGACCCGTAATGCGCTCCAACGCCTCCTGCACCAAATCCTGGGCCCCAATATTCTCAAAGAAATTCTGGGTCAACACCGGCACACGCTCCAGCAGGCCCCCAAAGCCCTCTTGCAGCCGTTCCAACCCACCCTGCACAGGGTTTATGCCCTGAGTCATATCGTCAAACACTTGAAACAGCGGCGCAAAGCCCTCTTGAGAAAACACCCGCGTAATGCCTTTCTGCACCCGCTCAAAGACATTCTCCAGGCCGCCAACATGCTTGCCAATATCCCCAATGCCCCTCTGCAATTCCTTCATATTCAGCTTTAAATCAATATACACCGCACCAACATTCGTCCCTGCCATATATTACCTCCCTCCCATCAGGGCGGGGCATGATTTACCGCGCCCCAAACGCCTCCTCCAAACTATCCTGCAACTTCCCAATGTCTCGGGCCCAATTCCCCTCCGGTGGAGGGGTGGCTGCGCCCGCTCTTGGCGCAGACGGGGTGGTTCTTCTCTCAAACTCCCGCCACCTGCGCCGCACCTCCCGCTCATACTCCCCAAAGCCCTTAATTTTCGCCCCATCCTTCTCTGCGCGTATAGCCACAACCCGCCCCAGAGGCGTGTCCGCCATCAACCCAGAAAGCAACCGGCAATACTCCCCAAAAGCAATATCCTCCCGCGCCAGCCTAATCCCGTACTGCATGGCAAAACTGGCTTCAATCAGGGCTTTGTCAAATATCATGTCATAATGCGCCTCGTCACCCTTTGCCTGCGCGAAACCGACTGCGCGCCTCCTCCACCGTCAAATCCTGTATAGCCGCCAAAATAATAATCACCACATCCTGCATTACCCCATATGGCAAGTCCATTCGCACAATTTCCGCATAATTCTCGCCACCCAGCGCCTCGCCAATAATAATCTCAAACTCATCTCCATCCCCCGCCTTCACCCGCTCATTAATCCGCTCATACGCCGACAGCCGGTTGTCAATCTCATATACCCTATCCCCAATCCGCACCTCCGGCCTCTTCCCCAACTTCTCACTATCAATCACATACATATCCCAATTCCCTCCGTCTATTCATCACGGGCTTGACCCGGACTCAAGTCATGTCATCCCGGGACCACGAGTTTCGGCAAAAATCATGCCGAAACCAAAAGCCCGGAATCCCATATCGCAATGATGCTTAACCTCTCACATAACTCGGCTTCCCATCACTCATACAATCAAACTCCAGCGCCGCCACATCCGTAGCCGCCCCGCCGTCACTGGCCGTCACATTCACAACACAGTCCATCACCAGCTTGCTGCCGTCCGGAAACACCGTTTCCAGCACCGTCACAGCCCCATTGCCGTTCTCATAGGCCAGCCCGGCCACATAGTCATTGCCCGGGTCTCCATAGTTGCGCTTGCCCGCCAAGCTCACCGTCACCGACTTGCTGGTCATCAACCTGCGCACCCAACCCTCCTGGTCAATGGGATTCCACTGCTCCACACCATTGTCAAAACTAACAGAAAATGTCTCCATATCCCGCACCACAGCCATTTGGGCCTCGCTAGACCCTCTGCCCACCGTACCAATTCTAAATTTGATATTATTTACCGGATATACCATTTTTCTCCTCCTTCTCTATATACACGTCAAAATCAATCACAAACTCAAAAATCCCTCGCTCGTCCATACCAAGCCATACCGGCCCCGCATTCACAGCCCGCACAAAACCCACGCGCCCATCAAAATCAATGCCATCCCTTTCAGCCAAAATCTCATAAATCTCCAACCCCTTGGTCGCCGCCACATCACCGTCCCGCCCCCAGCGCAGCAGCAGTGTCACGCGCACTACCTCAAAGGACCGGTTCTCGCACCCACCAATAGCCGTCTGCCTCGCCGCTCGGCCTTCTCTGGCAAACACGCCAATAGCCCGCTCCCTATTGCGACCAATGGTATGGGCCGTCATCTGGGCACCTTCATGTGGCAATATCTCCCTCAAATACCCCAAAACTCCACTAATTCCCATCACTTCACCCCAATTCTTCGGGCAAACACATCACGCACAAACCCCTGCTTTGCACCCACAGTATAGGCGTCAAACCATCTGCCACCAGCTGCCCTATTAACCCGCCGGTCAAAATCAAACTCCGGATGAAAAAACTTGCGCCGCGCATACACCGTGTCGCTCACAACCGCCGCCACACCCTGCCCCAGCCGCGCCCCGCACACATATGTAGCCTCGTTCTGCAAATGCCCGCTCTCAAAAGGCATCGTGCCGCCAGCCCGCAAATCCGCCCGCAACTCATGCGCCGTCTGCAACAGCACCTCCCGCGCAGCCGCCAGCAACTTCCGCTCCACCTCCGTATTCTTCACAAACCGCAGCACCATCACCATCACCCGCTCTCTCCCGCAGCCGCAGCCTAATATGATTAAAACTCCCATCCGGATTATACACCGGCAGCACTTCCACCACATCAAAAGCCCGCACCACCGACACCCCAGCCGCCTTCACCGCCGCCCGAAACTCCATCCCCGCCCCATACATCCTATCCACAAACCCCGTCAAATCCTCCGACACCGTAGCCACCGCCGTATACTCCAACCCCCGCCCATCACCACTCACCCGCACCTTCCCCCGATAACTAAAAATACACTTCCCACCCCAAAGTTTAATTCCGCCACTCCTGTTGCATTTTGTCAAGGACTTTTTTACACGCACAGCAAAAAATGAAAATTATTCTTTACATATCAACGCTTTCATGGTATCATAATACTATAGAGCAGAAATGCTCCGCACTCGCTTACCACAGGCGAAGCTAAGTTTGTGGTTTGATTGAATACGCTTACCGCTTGCGTTATAAATGGGCGGTTTGACAGAATACGCTTACCGTGTAGCGTGATAAATTCACGGTTTGAAGAAAAGCCCCTAGATATTTTAGGGGCTTTCATCTATAAAAGAGAGGGCGAATGATGAGGCCTACGGGATTTTACAAACTTTCACAGGAATACATAGACTTGGTGAGAGAGCTGGGCGGCAAATATCAGGACAACAAGGAGCGGCCTGTATATTGTTGCTTACAGGATAAGGATTGCCCCGACATATACTGGGCTATCCCCACAAGCAACATATCTCACCGACCTACCGAGCAGCTTGACCGCATAAAGCGGCTTTGCGATTTGCCAAACAGAGATATCCGCTCCTGCTACTATCATATCGGCCACACAAACCGCCCTGCCATATACAGAATCAGTAGTGTGCTACCTGTCACAAAAGCCTACATAGAAGGCGAATATATGTCACAGGGCATACATTTGTTATTGCGTGATAAGCGGCTTATCGCAGAAATAACTCGCAAGCTATCGCGCATTTTATTTGATGAGAGCCGCCATCCCAATAAGTATGAGCAGCATATTTCATCCATTTATGCTTTCCTTGCAAAGAAATAGGATGTCCCGAAATGTTCTCAATGACACACTATAACGGTTTAAGATAGCCTTTTATTTAATCAAATATTTCTAAAGCGTCCCAATAAGCACTAGCCAGCACAGAATTGGCCTCTACATGGTCACGCCGCCTTATGCTAACAAGGTGACGTGTTTCTTGATAACCTTCGTAAGTTGTAATAGTTTGCAAGGTTAATCGCGCAGGTATGCCGGCATTATTAAGCAATTGAGTGGTTTCAACAGCTCTGGATTCATCAAAATAGACCCACCGGCCTTCAAAAGCAAAGTTATTCATGAAAACTACATACGATACTGCCATGGTAGCTATCACAAGTAGCGTAGCCACAATTAAGATGGCAGCTTTTCGTGAAAACCTAATTGTTATCATTTTGGAGTTGTCAGCCATAATATACCACCCTCCTCTAATCGGTGTCAACATAAAACCTCTCGCCATCAATAACAATAGCAATCAAATCGACCGTGTTAAGCAAGACATAATTCACAGGATTCATGTCTATTCCGTAGACGGCACTAATTAGTCCTCCTGCGCCCGGCATAGTTATCCTTGAGCTTATAAGCGGAATTTCGCTGCCATCGCTAAATATTAGCTTGATTTCACGGGCTATTGCCATGAAAAAGTAGTTGTTCAAATCGAATGGGCAATCAGTATGCCGAAGATTGCCATTGTCATCCCTTATTTCGTAAGTGAGCGTCATTGACAAAAATGAGATGGTGGCATTGGCTAAAGTAAATGTTGTTTCTGGATGACCTGTTTCTATGACTTGATTTATTTCAATCCGGCCGCGCTCTTTGTTGGAGGAGAATGTGGTTTCGATATGCCAATCTCCCTCGATAAAGTTATGGCCTTCAATCCAAAAGTCTATGCCACCTATATTGGCCAAATCTTCAAAACATGCAACTCTGAAAAAGTGGTATGTAGCTCCACTTTCATCAACTACACCTAGCCAGTTAAAAATATCATCATTGCCATGTAGCCCTTGGGGGGAAGAAATGTATTCCCTGTTGTCTCCGTCACGGTTCGGTTGAAACATTTTTATGCCGATGATGTTGTTTTCCTCAAATAGCCCGCCCAAATCTATGCCATCCGCCCACAGCATATCTGGTGTTGGTTCTTCTAGAGGGGCAAGATAGACATTTGCAAATACAACAGAATGAATAATAACGCCCTGCTCTGTTGTAACGGGATTATCAGGTACATTGTCGAATAACTTGATAAAATCATTGTTGTCAACGAAATCCAAAGTTTTTATTTCAGCACCTCTGAAAGCACTATAAAAATCAAATTCAACTGTATCGCGCCACATATCCCTGTTGTAAACCAGTCTGCCAACGCTTATTTCAATGGGGATGCTCTCCACATTTACTATGTCGTCAAAATGAACCATTGGGAAACTGTAAAGGGTCAGTCCATCGCCAGAGACAATGTCTTGCTGTGTGCTCCATCTAAATCTATCGCCTATTGTTATATCAATAGGGCTATGATGTCCAAAAATGCCTGTTGCGGTAACATCATCCGCAAAAACAGAGCCATCATCTCTCGTAAACCTCAATTCCATCACAATACCATTATCATCAGCCAAATAGCTTGTCAATTCCATTGTAATGCCATTGCTCTCGGTTCTTTCGCCAACAATTTGAACATATGGGGCAACTTCTCCGAAATTTCTAAAAAGTGTTTCTAAGACACCTAGATTGGCAGCCAAAACACTTACGCCCATAAGGCTAAAGATTGCTGCCGCAGCCATGATAACGGATAGCCTCGTTTTTTTATGCTTTACTGCTTTTTCTTCCTGTAATTTGCTATAGAATTTTTCTTTTATGCGTGTGGTATCAATATCGTTCATCCCTTACACCTCCATTTCCAGCAGCATTTTTTTGAACTTAGTGCGTTGTCGAAGCAGCTTGACATCAACTGCATTTTGTTTCATGTTCAGCTTATCTGCTATTTCCTTGTTTTTAAGGCCATGCTGATATTTTAAGATAAGAATTGTCCTGTCGGGCTCCTTCGTTTCGCTGATTTTTTGGTTTAGAAAATCAACTAATTCCTTATGTAAAAAGTCAGCTTCAATATCAGAATCGACCAAAAGAGTGATATCAAGCTCAACCATGTTCAAGCGTTTCTTTCGCACAAAATCAATAGTTTTATTACGGGCTATTGTTGCCAGATATGACTTGAAGTTCAAGCCCTCTTTCAACCTCTTTGCACTCTTCCATACAGAGAGTATCGTTTCAGCAATTATGTCCTCTGTATCTTGAATATTCAGCGCATAAACATTATTTATAACCGTGGCTAAATAACCGGAATAATCGTCGATTATCTGCGAAAAAACATCTTCATCACCGCGCTTGATTTTCAAAATCATTTCTCTGCTGTCCATTTTCATCACCACC
>WQVZ01000072.1 GCA_009785595.1 Defluviitaleaceae bacterium
TTTGTATGCCACCGACATTCGCCCGCGGGCGGCCAAAGGCCGCCCCTACACACAACCCGTAATTTCGACACCCTTCGTCATCCCGGACTTGATCCGGGATCTCCGGGCGGATATGGAATCCGCCCCTACACGCAATCCGTCATCCCGTACAGGTTAATCCCAATTAAGCACAACTTTCACGGCCTCGCCCTTTATCATGGCCGCAAAGCCCTTGTCGTACTCCGTATAATGGAATTCGTGCGTCACAATACCCTCCAATTTCTCCGCCAGGCCGCTTTGCAGCAGGGCACTCATTTGATACCATGTGTTATACATTTCGCGGCCGTAGATGCCTTTTAGGGTAAGGCTACGGAAGATTATTTTGTCCCAATCCAGCTTAACATCATCGGCAAAGATGCCAAGGATGGCTATTTTGCCGCCGTTTGCCATATTGTCTACCATATCCGCAAAGGCATGTGGGCTGCCAGACATCTCCAGCCCAACATCAAAGCCTTCTTTCATGCCGAGTTCTGTCAGCACATCACTTATATTTTCCTTTGTCACATCAACGGTGCGGGTGGCACCCAGGGCTTTGGCCATTGCCAGCGGTTCGGGCCTTCTGGCGGTAATGACTATATTGCGGGCACCGGCCATCTTTAGCACAGGCACAGACATAAGGCCGATAGGGCCTGCGCCTGTTACCAGCACGTCTTCACCCAGCACATTAAAAGACAGGGCCGTATGTATTGCATTGCCCAGGGGGTCTTGTATGGACAGTACGTTTTCGGATATTTTATCGTCGCAAGGCCAGATATTTGTGGCGGGTATGGTGGCGTATTGGGCAAACACGCCGTCCCGGTTTACGCCTATGCCCACAGTTTGGCGGCACAAGTGCTGTCTGCCGTCTATGCACTGCCGGCATATGCCGCATACAATATGCCCTTCGCCGGAAACAAGCTGGCCAATGGACAGGCCCTTAACATCCTCGCCCATGGCGGCAATTTCGCCAACAAATTCGTGGCCAATGGTCATGGGTGTTTTTATCGTCCTTTGCGCCCAGGCATCCCATTTGTAAATATGTACATCTGTGCCGCAAATAGCGGTTTTGCGCATTTTTACCAGCACGTCATTTTTTGCAACCCGGGGTATGGGCTTGTCCAACAGCTCCAGCCCGCCGTATTCGCCTCTGGCCATAACAATGGCCTTCATGGTGCCTTCTTCCATATCTATTCCCTCCAAAATTGTACTAAAATAATATAAATATTTTATCACACGTATTTCTTCCTTGCAAGGGGCTAAAAACCGTGTTAAAATGGGGACGAGGTGATTGTTTTGAATGAATTTGCCAAAACTCCGTTATACAAGGCGGCCTGGGTGGGCTTTGAGCCCGGTAGCTGGACCAGAGAAGTTAATGTGCGAGATTTTATATTAAAAAACTTTGTGCCATATGATGGTGACGACGGCTTTTTGGCCGGGCCAACGGGGCGCACCAAGGATTTATGGGAAAAAGTGTGCAAGTTGACCCAGATAGAAAACACCAAGGGTGTGCTGGATGCGGAGATTGAAAAACCCTCATCTGTCACCACATACGGCCCGGGGTATATTGACCGGGAATTGGAGCAAGTTGTGGGCTTGCAGACGGACGCGCCCCTAAAGCGGGGCATAATGCCCAACGGGGGTATAAGGGTTATACAGAACGCTCTGAAGTCTTATGGATATGATTTGGACACCACCACAGAGGAGACATACACCAAGCTTAGAAAAACCCACAATGACGGGGTTTTTGATGTATATACAGATGACATGCGCAAGGCCCGCAGCAGCGGTATAATAACCGGCTTGCCTGATGCCTATGGTCGTGGGCGCATCATTGGTGATTATCGCCGTCTGGCACTTTATGGCACAGATTATCTTATCGACCAAAAATACGACGAGTTGCTGCGCACAGACATGCCCATACTGGACGAAGAGACTATTCGCCTGCGAGAGGAACTAAACGAACAGATACGCTCCCTTAAAGACCTGGCAAAAATGGCGGAATTTTATGGTTATGATGTGTCGAAGCCGGCCACAACCGCCAAAGAGGCCGTGCAATGGACGTATTTTGCATATTTGGCGGCCACAAAGCAGCAGGATGGTGCGGCAATGTCTCTGGGGCGTGTGTCTACCTTCCTTGACGTCTATATTCAGCGGGATTTACAGCAGGGCAGCATAACCGAAAGCGAAGCACAAGAGCTTATTGACCACTTCGTGATGAAGTTACGCATGATACGCTTTTTGCGCACGCCGGAGTATAACCAACTGTTCTCCGGCGACCCTACATGGGTTACGGAGGTTATTGGCGGCATGGCGGAGGACGGGCGCACGTTGGTGACAAAGACGTCTTTTCGTTTTTTGCATACTTTGTACAATCTTGGCCCTGCACCGGAGCCTAATCTTACCGTGTTATGGAGCATTAATTTGCCGGAAAATTTCAAGCGTTTTTGTGCCAAAGCCAGCATAGATACCAGTAGCTTGCAATACGAAAATGACGACCTGATGCGGGGATATTGGGGTGACGATTATTCCATTGCCTGCTGTGTTTCTGCCATGCGCACGGGCAAACAAATGCAGTTTTTTGGCGCACGGGCAAATATAGCAAAGGTGCTGATATATGCCATTAACGGCGGCCGTGATGAGATAAGCGGCGAACAGCTTGGGCCGGAATTTGCCCCCGTCACTGGCGAATATCTGGAATATGACGAGGTTTACCGCAAATTTGACCAAATGTTGGAATGGCTTAGCCGTCTGTATATAAACACCCTTAATGTTATCCATTACATGCATGACAAGTATAATTACGAGGCCCTGATGATGGCTCTGCACGACAAAGACATACTGCGCACCCAGGCCTGCGGCATTGCCGGCTTGTCTGTGGTGGCGGACAGTCTTTCTGCCATAAAATACGCCCGGGTTAAGGCTATACGTGACGAGCGGGGCATTGTTGTGGACTATGTGGTGGAAGGGGAATACCCTGCCTTTGGTAATAATGACGAGCGTGTGGATATTATCGCCAACGATGTGGTAAAACTTTTTATGGAAAAACTGCAAAAACAGCAGACTTATCGCAATTCCGTGCCGTCTTTGTCGGTGCTTACTATAACATCCAATGTGGTATACGGCAAAAAAACCGGAGCAACCCCATGCGGCCGTAAGGCCGGCGAACCCTTTGCCCCCGGCGCAAACCCTATGCACGGGCGGGATACAAAAGGGGCCGTGGCCAGCATGGCCAGTGTGGCAAAACTTCCATATGCCTACAGCCAGGATGGCATAAGTTATACTTTCAGCATTATTCCTAAGGCCCTAGGTAAAAGCGACGATGAGCGCCAGCGCAACCTGGTGGGCTTGATGGATGCGTATTTCTATGACAAAGGCCACCATATCAACATAAATGTGTTTGACAAAGAAACCCTGCTGGATGCCATGGAACGGCCAGAGCTTTATCCCCAGCTTACCATACGGGTGTCGGGTTATGCGGTTAATTTTATAAAGTTGACGCGGGAACAGCAACTGGATGTTATACATCGTACTTTCCACGAGAGGATGTAGGAAAATCGGGCGGCAAAATGCCGCCCCTACAATGAGCGTGCCTTCGTAGGTGCGGCCCTGTGTGACCGCCCGACCAACGCATACCAAGGAGTTGAACGCCATAATCACCATCAAAAAATACACCCACGCAGATGACGACCGGCTCTTTGCTATGATAGAACGCGAAGGGGACGAATGGGCTGGCAGTTGGCAGGGTGATAACAAAGCAAAATACCAAAAGGCCCTGGCGAATTCCGCTGTATATTTGGTATTTAAGGACGAAATCCTTTGCGGTTTTGTCCGTTGCCGCGATGATGACGGCTTTGGGGTATATGTGTATGACCTTTTGGTGGACAAAAATTACCGTGGCAAGGAATATGGTCGTATGCTTATGGAGCAGTGTGTCGTGATTTTCCCGACGGTGCGGTGTATGTTATGAGTGATATCGACCCGTATTATGAAAAATTGGGTTATGCCAAAGAAGGCAGCATATTTATTGTGAAATGTCAACAAGGAGGAACATCATGAGCAAAATAGCCGTTATATACAAGTCCAAATATGGCTACACCAAGCGGTATGCCCAGTGGATAGCCCAAGAGCTTGACGCAGTTCTTTTAGACGCCGTCAGTGTCAAACCTGCCCAGCTTATGGATTACGATATAGTGATATACGGCGGCGGCCTGTATGCCGGCGGCATTGATGGCATAGGTCTGGTGGCCAAAAACCCATGCAAGGCTCTTGTGGTATTTACTGTGGGCCTTGCTGACCCTGCCGTCATCGATTACACCGATATTTTGATAAAAAGCCGACTTGAATCTGTAAAGGTATTCCATTTGCGCGGCGGCATAGATTATGAAAAACTAAGCGTTGTACACAAGGGCATGATGGCTGTGCTAAATAAGGTGCTGTCCAAGAAGAATGAGACGGAATTGTCCGAAGAGGACAAAGCAATATTGGCCACATATGGGCAGAAGATAGATTTTGTTGACGAGAGTGCCATTGCACCAATAATTGCTTATGCACAAAGCCAACTGAAAGGGTGAACACCACGGAAAACAACGAACTTACGGCATATATCCATTCTGTAGAAACAGCGGGAATGGTGGACGGTCCCGGGATACGGTATATTATCTTTTTCCAGGGCTGCTCTTTGCGTTGCAAATACTGCCACAACCCGGACACGTGGAAGGCTGTGGGCGGCAAGGAAATGACCGTGGCCGAGTTGCTGGCGGATGTGAAGAAATATCGGTCGTATCTGCGTTTTTCCGGCGGCGGCGTTACAATTACCGGCGGCGAACCCTTTGTGCAGGCAGAATTTCTCATAGAACTGCTGGCGGCGTTGCAGGCTCACGGCATACACACTGCCTTGGATACTTCCGGCTATACTGACAGCTACACCGCGCGCAAGGCCCTCGGCCACACCGACCTTTTACTGCTGGATATAAAATCCATAGACCCGGATGTTTACCGCAATGTGGCGGGGGTAAGCATTGACGCCACACTGCGCACTTTAGATATTGCCCGTGCCCTAGGTGTGCCAGTGTGGATACGCTTTGTGCTGGTGCCGGGGTTGACGGATGACTATGCCCATATGGAGCAAATGCGGGATTATCTTGCAAAATATCCTAATGTTGAAAAAATAGAGGTACTGCCTTTTCATAAAATGGGCGAATATAAATGGGCGGATATGGGTATGCGGTATCAGCTGACCGACACGTCTGTGCCGGACCGGGAATCTTTGGCCCGGGCCAGAAAAATTTTGGAGAAATAAGGCAAAATCCATTGACTTTTGTTGTAAATCGTATTATCATGAGGTTAAAAGAGCTTGACTCTTTCCGCAATCGGAGGGATGCTATTTTGAGTGATAAAACAAGGGGCTCAGGGCCCGACGAGCATTTGCACGACGAAATACGAGAGAATTTTGAGGCGATACACGGCAGCACAGAGGATTTTTCTAAGCGGGCCGTGGGCAGTCTTTTTGACGAACCCGAACCCGCCGAGGCAGAGGCAAAGCCTGCGCCAACCTCCAGACTGGTGCCGGACCCGGAAAAACAATATGCCGAATATATCCAAACCGCCCAGGCGGACATGCGCAGGGAGCAAGAACGGAACCGGGCCGCCAAAGAAAAGGCCATTAAAGAGCGGGACGAACAGCTGGACGAGCTTACCGAAATTTCCCGCCGCAAAACCGCCGTGCCGCGCAAAAAACCGGCCGATGCTGAAGAACATGAAGGGCACACTGAAGCACGGCATCCTACGCGCACCATGCCACCCATAAATGTCCGCAATGTGGCGTCTGTTGCCATCTTTTTGGTTTTGATAATCTTTGTGGTTTTAGTGTGGCAAATAAACTCCACCAGAAGCCGCCTGGCGGCGGCGAATGACCAAATTGCCGCGTTGCAGCAGCAGGTTGTGGGGCTTAACAGCCAGCGCACCGAAGATGTGGGCCGCATAAGCTCTCTTGAGGCGGAAAGAGACAGGCTGTTGGCGGCACAAAGTCCTAACGAGCCGGAAACAACAACGCCGGATCCTGACGCCCCGTACGACGAGGACACAACGGAACCTGATACAGATACAGCTACCACCGTGCCGGGGGACAGACCTCATACTGTCGTTGACACAATCACAGGCAACCGCCTTTACACCGTGCAGCCCAGGGATACCTTTTGGTCCATAGCGGTTGCGTTTTATGGCAATGGTCAGCGGCACACGGATATACTGGCGGCCAATAATATGAGGGTGGAAGATTTGCGCTATGGCATGACAATTATTATACCGGATTAGCAAAA
>WQVZ01000073.1 GCA_009785595.1 Defluviitaleaceae bacterium
GGACATTCCGTCGGCGGCGATATTGAGTATTACACCAAAAAGTTGGCAGATGTGGATGGGCCCGTTTTAGAAGCCGGCGTAGGCACCGGACGTATGCTTATTTCGTTGCTTGGCAATGGTCTTACGGTGGACGGCGTGGATATTTCACCGGATATGCTGGCCGTATGCAAAGCCAATTTGAAAAAACACAACAGATGCTACGCTTTATCAGCAAGATTTAACCCAGCTGTCCTTGCCGGGCGAATATGCTGCCATCATCATGCCCACGGGCAGTTTTTGTTTGTTGCCCAGAGCAAAGGTCAAAAGCACCCTACTCTCCTTTTTTAATCATCTTAAACCCGGCGGAAAAATTTTGGTAGACCTGATTTTCCCCGATGATTTCACAAAGGGCGAAACCACCATGCGCAAATATCCCCTGCCCGACGGCACCACTATATTATACACCAATTTTAGTGCCGACATAGACTGGCCCGGCCAAAAAACTTCCAGCATACTGCGGTATGAGTTGGTGAAAAATGGGGCGGTGCAACGCAATGAAATTTCAGACTTTGTGCTATATTGGTACGGTATCGAGGAATTTGAATGTCTGTTGCAATCCGTTGGTTTTGTGGATATATGCCACGAAACAGGTTATGGCGCGGATGGTGTTGATTCTCCAATAATTTTCATTGCAACTAAGCCATAAGGAGGTGTTGCGTCATGAGATGGTACGAACATCAATGTGTAGACGATTCCGCAATAATATCCTCTCGGGTGCGTCTGGCTCGTAATTTGTCGCCATATCCCTTTCCTTCCCGCCTGGCACCGCCCGCCGCTGCAAAGGCCATACAGGAGATGCAAGCGGCGGTGCTTAAACCTCAAGCGGAAATTACCAACGGCCTGACTTTTGTTGACTTATCTCATGTGGATTTGACCTGGTTGTACCAGCTGTCCGAACGCCACGTAATAAGCCCCGCCATGGCGAATAAGGCCGCCCTGCGTGGGTTAATATATAATAACGAAGAAAATATTTCCATAATGCTTAACGAGGAGGACCACCTGCGTATACAGGCCATTATGCCACAGCAAAACTTGGACGAGGCATATGAAGCGGCGGCGGCTTTGGACGACACTATGGCTGCCGGGCTTAATTATGCATTTGACGCAGACTTTGGTTATCTTACCAGTTGCCCCACCAACACCGGCACGGGCCTGCGGGCATCATATATGTTACATTTGCCATTAATGGAATCTACAGGCAACCTAAAAGCCTATGCGGATCTTATTACCAAGGCGGGTTTTGCCATCCGCGGTACTCATGGCGAAGGCACCGAGGTTTTGGGTGGCATTTACCAAATATCCAACCAGCTTACCATGGGCAAAAGCGAGGAAGAAACCATATCCGCCCTAAAGCATCTGGCCAACCAAATTGCCGGCAAGGAGTTTTCTTTGCGGGAGCTGTTTTTCAAGGAATATCGCCACGAAACCGAAGACGCCGTACACCGGGCCTATGGCATACTTACCAACTGCCGTAAAATAGGCCTGGCCGAAGCTATGAAGCATCTGTCGGATATACGTTTGGGGGCGATGCTGGGTCTGTTGCGATGCAATATAGCCGCCGGCACCATTTTGGCCCTGATGATTAACATTCTGCCCTATAATTTGCAGGAAGTGATGGGTCAAACCGCCCGGGATGTGCGTCACTTGGATGTTATGCGGGCGGAGTATTTGAGGAAATCTATATCATAGAAGATCCCGGGTCAAGCCCGAGATGACGGAATTGTCGCAGGGGCGACTCTTGCGGTCGCCCGCCAAACTGACATATCGCAAAGGAGGAAATATGCAAGCAAAATTCACACAAAAGGCACAGGAAGCCATACAAAACGCCGGCAATGCAGCGGTGTTATTGGGGCATAATTATATAGGCACAGAACATTTGCTACTGGGGTTGGCCCGCACGGCGGATAGTATATCTAAAAAGGCATTGGAGCTGCAAGGGGCCGATGATAACGCTATTGAGGTTAAGCTGATGGATGTTATTGAAGGTGCCCAGGGGGACAAGGCCATTATGGGCGGTGCAGCACCGCAGGGTTACACGCCGCGCACAAAGCGTATTTTTGAACAAGCCGCCGCCGAGGCCCAGCGTATGCAAACCAACTATATTGGCACGGAGCATTTGCTCATAGCACTGTTACGGGAGAGCGACTGCCTTGCGGTACAGGTCTTGACCACCCTTGGGGTTAATGTGCAAAAAACATATGAGGATATTTTGGCTATGTTAAGCGAATATTCCCCAAATGTACAGCATCCTCACAAAAAATCCACCCCACGCAAGTCCACAACCCCCACCCTGGACAATTTTAGCCGGGATTTTAACCAAATGGCGCGGGAGCAGCGTTTTGATCCCATCGTAGGCCGCCAGCGGGAAATAGAGCGGGTTATACAGATATTATCCCGCCGCACTAAGAATAATCCATGCTTTGTGGGCGACCCCGGCGTGGGCAAAACCGCCATTGCCGAAGGACTGGCCCAAAAAATTGTGGCCGGTGATGTGCCGGAAACTCTTAAAAACAAACGTATTGTAAACTTGGACATGGCTGCCATGGTGGCGGGCAGCAAGTATCGCGGCGAATTTGAAGAGCGCATCAAAAAAGTTGTGGCCGAGGTAAAAGCCAGCGGCGACGTTATACTTTTTATGGACGAAATACACACCATTGTGGGTGCTGGTGCTGCCGAAGGAGCCATTGACGCGTCAAATATCCTAAAGCCATCCTTGGCTCGGGGTGAAATACAGCTTATAGGCGCAACTACTTTAGATGAATACCGCAAATATATCGAGAAAGACGCGGCATTGGAGCGGCGCTTTCAACCCGTGACCGTGGATGAGCCTACCGAAGAAGCCGCCATAGCCATGCTGATGGGTCTGCGGGATAAATACGAAGCTCACCACAACGTAAAAATAACCGACGAAGCCATTAACGCATCCGTTAGACTGGCCGCACGCTATATCAGCGACCGCTTTTTGCCTGATAAAGCCATAGACCTGCTGGATGAAGCCGCCAGTAAGGTGCGTCTTGTGGTGTACACCATTCCACCTGAAATTAAAGAAATGGAAAGCGAGATAGCCCAGCTGGAGCAAGAAAAAGAAGAGGCTGTAAAGACGCAAAATTATGAGCAGGCTGCAAAAATAAAGGCCGGACAGGAGAAACTACGCACCAAACTGGAAAAAGAACGAACAAAATGGACAAAGAAAAACGCCGGAGACACACAAATTGTCACCGAAGAGGATATTGCCGATATCGTATCCAACTGGACAGGTATGCCGGTGAAAAAGCTGCAACAAGAAGAAAGCACCCGCCTTATTAACATGGAGGCGGAGATTCACAAGCGCATCATTGGCCAAACAGAAGCCGTGGCCGCCGTATCCAAGGCCATACGCCGTGGCCGCGTAGGACTTAAAGATCCCAAACGCCCCACCGGGTCATTTCTTTTCCTTGGCCCAACCGGCGTGGGCAAAACCGAGTTGTGCCGTGCTTTGGCAGAGGTGCTTTTTGGCCAAGAAGACAGCATGATACGCGTTGATATGTCAGAATATATGGAAAAACACAGTGTAAGCAAGCTTATAGGCTCGCCGCCGGGTTATGTGGGCTATGACGAAGGCGGACAGCTAAGCGAGAAAATACGCCGTAAACCCTATTCTGTCGTGCTTTTTGATGAAATAGAAAAAGCCCACCCAGATGTGTTTAACATATTGTTGCAGGTGTTAGACGACGGCCATATAACCGACAGCCACGGCCGCAAGGTGGATTTTAAAAACACCGTAATCATCATGACATCCAACGTAGGTGCCCGCAATATTGTTTCGCCTAAAAAAATGGGCTTTGCAACTGCCGCAGATGATAAAAAGAAGCACGAAGAAATGAAGCGCGGCATTATGGAAGAAGTGAAGCGCATATTTAAGCCGGAATTTTTAAACCGCATTGATGACATAATTGTCTTCCACCAGTTGACCAAAGATGAAATTATACAAATAGCCCGTATTATGATGAACGAAACCGTAAAGCGCGTGCGTGATGCCATGGCCATTAATATTACTGTCACCGATGCGGCCATCGAGCACATAGCCGACGCGGGTTTTGACCCCACATATGGTGCGCGCCCTTTGCGCCGGGCTATACAGTCTAAGGTAGAGGATTTGGCGGCAGAAAAAATACTGGCCGGCAGCTTGGTTGCCAAGGAAAATCTTGTAATTGGTGTAATTGATGGCAAAATTTCCATCAACCCGGATGAAATTTGATGAAAATATTGAAAAAAAGCAAATTTTGCCCAAATTTCCCTTGACAAACACCCGCAAAGAGTGTATTCTAAGCAACATAGGTGTTGAATCAGCAATTTCAACAAAATATTAAGGAGGAAATATTAAATGAACAAAGCAGATTTAGTCTCCGCCATCGCGGAAAAGTCAGAAATGACCAAAAAAGATAGTGAAAAGGCTCTCCAGGCTTTTGTAGATGTTGTAACCGAAGAGCTTGGCAAAGGCGGCAAAGTACAGCTTGTTGGCTTTGGCACTTTTGATGTAGCCGAAAGAAAAGCCCGCGAAGGTAGAAACCCTCAAACCGGCAAGCCTATGACCATTCCGGCTTCTAAAGCCCCAAGATTTAAAGTGGGCAAAGCCCTTAAAGATGCTGTAAATAAGTAATTAATTGCATATTCAGACGCTCTGTGTGCAGGGCGTCTTTTTTCATGTCTTTGCACCGGATATTTTTTGCCGCCATTTGGGATAATAGTCTCATGAAACTTATGCGGAAAGCGGAAAGTGGTGCCATGATGTTTACAAAAATCTTTATACCTTTGCTGGCAGCGGCTATGCTGCAAAATATCACAATTAATGGCGTGGATGTGGGTGGGCTGACCCGCGAGGAGGCCATTGACAAGCTTTCGGTAGAAATACCTGTACACTTACATGAAGTTGTCATAAATATTGCCGGCAATCAGCACAACTATGCGTTTCAAGACTTTGGTGCTGGTTATAATTTTGCTGATGCCGTAAACCAGGCTGTAGAATACAGCGGCGACAGCGGCATATTCAAAAAACTGGCATTATTGCTAAAGGGCCATGATATAAAGGCAGAATTTAGCTATGATGCAGAAAAAGTGCGGCAAATTGCGGAAGAGATTGCCCATGATACCAATATTGCGGCAGTTGAGCCCACATATGCAAGAGAAAACGGCCAGTTTATAGTATCCCAAGGCAAGGCAGGCCGAGAAATTGACCGCGCAACCTTGGCGGCGGATATTATCGCTCTATTGGACGCTAAAACAGGCGGCACCATAATTGCGCAATTTAGTGAAGTGCCGCCAAAATACACCACGGCCCATTTTGAAGAGGCAACAGATCTTATCGGCACTTTTACCACACCTTTTACTCCTGATCCCGCTGACAGAGCCAGCAATTTGGCCGTAGCCAGCCGATATCTTAATAATTATGTGATTTTACCCGGGGAAATTTTTTCTACCTGTGCCGCCATGAAGCCTCGCATTACAGCGAATGGCTATGTGGCGGCGGGACAAATTACAAATGGCGAGCCTGGCATGGGCATTGGCGGTGGCATTTGCCAAATTTCCAGCACGCTGTATATGGCGGCACTATATGCCGAAATGCCCGTCCATGAGCGGCGCAACCATTCCCTAATGGTAAGCTATATGGCGCCATCCACCGACGCCACCATTGCCGAAGGTCATATTGACCTAAAGCTGGAAAACCATACCGACCATCCCATGCTTATAGAATCTATTTTAACGGGAGATCGGCATACAATTAATATATACAGCCGCGAAACTAGGCCGGTTGGCCGTAATATCGCCTTTGAAGCCGTGTTGATAGAAAGCAAACCTCCTGATGGGGATAAAATAATTGAGGATCCAATGCTGCCTTATGGCATAAACGAAGTTGTATGCGAGGGCATACCAGGCGCAAAATATGAGCTTTATAAGCTGGTGACAGAAGGTGGCAGCACCGAACGTATCAAAATAAACACCAGTAATTATCGTTCCCTGCCACGGATAGTGCGTGTGGGCGTCCAGTCCCTTTGCGAAAGCGAATA
>WQVZ01000074.1 GCA_009785595.1 Defluviitaleaceae bacterium
ATAATGATGCGAGAAACGGAGGAAACTTATTGAAAAATACATCCGTGCGCGCTACAATCGAATTAAACACTCATATGGCAGACTGTCCACACGAAAAGGAGGATTACGATATGTGGCAGTCTGATGAAATCACCGCCTTGTATCTTCGCCTATCTCGTGATGATGAGCAACAAGGCGAAAGCAATAGTATTTCAAATCAGAAAAATATTCTCATGAAATACGCAAAAGATAATCGCTTTCCGAACCCAACATTTTTTGTTGATGATGGTTACTCTGGCACGAATTTTAATCGACCCGGGTGGAACAGCCTTTTAGAGCGAATCGAAGCTGGAAAAATCAAAACCCTCATTGTCAAAGACATGAGCCGTCTAGGTCGAGATTATCTAAAGGTCGGATTTTATACCGAGGTTATGTTCCCGGAAAAAGGGATTCGCTTCATTGCCGTCAATAACGGCATCGACAGTGCCAATCAACAGGACAGCGACTTCACTCCGTTTTTGAATATAATCAACGAGTGGTATGCAAAAGACACAAGTAAGAAAATCCGAGCCGTGAAGAAAAACAAAGGCGAAGCCGGAGAATATCTCACCAACACTCCACCCTACGGATACATGAAAGACCCTGATAACAAAAAACGATGGATTATTGATGAGGGAGCTGCACAGGTAGTGAAGCGAATCTATGCCCTATGCTTAGAAGGTTTCGGGCCATCACAGATTGCCCGAAAGCTGAAAGAGGAGCAAGTTCTGAGCCCAACGGCATATTGGGCATCACAAGGGCGTAAAGTTTCACACTCTATCCCTGCTAATCCGTGCAAATGGCAGACAAGCACCGTAGCTGAGATTTTAGAGAAGAAAGAATATCTTGGACATATGGTGAACTTCAAAACATCACGGGCATCTTACAAGAACAAAAAGATAATCAACTTTCCAAAGGAAGAACATAAAGTTTTTGAAAATGCCCATGAAGCCATTGTGGATGAAAATGTTTGGGAGAAAGCACAGCAACGCCGTAAACACAAACGCCGTCCGGCAGGGACAGGCAGGAGCAATATCTTCTCCGGCATTGCACATTGCGCTGACTGTGGAGCAAAGCTCTATTATTGCTCAAATCCGAGCCATGAATCCCGAAAAGATTATTTCGTCTGCTCTACATCACAAAAGCACGGCACAGATGCTTGCGGAACACATTATATCCGAGCTGTAGCCCTTGAGGCGATGGTGTTTTGGCACTTGGTGTGTACTATCGACTTTGTGGTGCATTATGAAGATGAATTTCGACAGAGGGTCAATGCCAAGCGTAGTGCAGATTTGAAGAAAGATGTTACTCAAAAACGCAAGGAGATTACAAAAGCGGAACGGCGTATCGCTGAACTGTCAGCGATTTTTAAGCGTATGTACGAAGACCATGTAAACGCCAAACTCTCCGAGGCTCGATTTATAGAACTCTCTATGGACTACGAAAAAGAGCAAGAAGAGCTACAAGCCAAGCTACTGCAATTACAAAGCGATTTGGAAGAGCAGGAACAGCGTTCCAATAATGTGGATATTTTTATAGACAAGTGCAAGGAATACGTGGGTACGGAAGAATTCAATCCATCTATTCTTGGCGATCTTGTTCACAAGGTATTCGTGGAAGCTCCTGACAGGAGCAGCGGCAAGAGAGAGCAGAAGATTCATATTAGTTATGATATGCTTGGTTTCTTGCCGGAGTTGAGGGTTTCGGAGAATGGAACGTTAGGAGAATACCCTGCGTAGCTGATTCTGCGCAGGGTGCGGGGGAAATGTGTGTACTGTTTTACGAAGTGGACATATATATGTCATGTTTAAAAATAAATCTATTCTTCGATATATGGCGCAGGTGTCAGCACAAAGTCAAAGCCTGTCGTATACGCCTCGACCATTATATATGGGCTGGCCTCCAAATACCCAGGCATAACCAGGGTAAGCCCGTGCTGACCAAGATCCAAGTAGGCAATGGTGGGAGATGTGCCCACAAAGTCGCCACCCACAAAAACCCAAGCCCCTGGCGGGGTTGTGGTGATGGTGATTGCACGGGTGCTTATGATGGACTCCAAGGTAACGGCAATTTCTTTTTCCGGCAGGTTCATGGTAATTTCTCGATGATATGCGTCATAGCCATCTCTGGTTACTTCTAGCATATATGTGCCATAATACAGCCCCACCGCCTGATTTGCCGGGATAATTGAGCCGTCTATTGTGATGGTGACATATGGGTCCTCTGTCACAACCGTTAATTCCCCGGACAACCGCTGTAAATCATCAAAATCCACATAGGATGTGCCATTGCGGTTTATGTTTAAAATCTGGGTAAAGGGCTCTATATTGGCTCCGCGTATGGTAACGCTTTGCTCGCCCTCGGCAACCCGCACGCTAATTTCCTCGCCGGGTACCAGGGTAAATGTGGCCGCGCCTATCTCTGCTGCGCCCTGGCGTATAATATCATTGCTGGGGATGATAATGGTGCCGCTGCCCTGCTGTATGTCCACAAAAACAGCCTTATTGCCAAAAATATCAATATTCACTACGTCCACAGGGTGTATATCGGTAATATCTGCATCAATGCCATGGTAGCGCACAATGGTGTGGGGGCTGTAGTTAAAGCGTCTGCCGCCCACAAGCAATGTTTGTCCATCCGGCTCAACAATAACATTGTTTCTGTCGTTAAGAGTATCCACCCTGGCGCTTATGCGCACGGTCTCCATGGTCTCCGCGCCGTCTATATGGGCAATCTCGACCACGTCACCCACGCAAAATGCGCTAAAATTAGCCACGCCGCCGAATTTATTGCGCATGATGGTGCTGTTTGCGGCGTAAAATGAGCGTATTTCAGAATCCTCGAAAACATAGATATCCAGGCGATTGTCAGCCGGGTTAATGCTCTGCACCAAACCTATTGTAGACACGGCACCTGCTATTGGTTCTTCATCAACATTAGGTGTCGGCGTTGGGTCAGGCGGCATGGCTTCGGTGGTGTGCCCGCCGTTAGGCTCGCTTGGCTCAACAGTTTCCGAATTAGACATATGGTTAAACACCACCGCAAAGATAAAAACCGCCGCCAAAATACCCACAAAAACCGTAGTGACTAACACAACAGAGGTGTTGGTGCGCCATATGGGCTTCTTGGGGGGTTTAGCGGCGCCTTTTTCTGGGTGGGCCATAATTTTCCTGGTGGATGCCAAATCATCAGGCCCTTGGCCACCCCTAGAATATGCAGAGCCGTTTCTGGTGGGCATCCGCTTGGTTTGGTGGTGGTCGTTTTTTTTGTTTTCGTCATCCATCGTAATTCACCTACTTTTCGCAACTATATGTATTTTAGCAGCGCGTCTTTAGTGCGGAAGCACTCCTCTATGCGGGAAAGATAGGTCTTTGGCGCAAAGGAGCGTTTTTTGCTGTAATAATCTATCGCTACTTTTATAAATTTATCCGGATACAGTAAAATGCGTCGGAAAATTTCTTCGTCAAAGCCGCAATTGGGATGGTTTTTGCAATATATATCCAAAATATCCACAAGAGGTACAGCATCAACCCCAGCGGCTTTTATATGGCGTTTTACAATATACGACAAATCGAAAAGATAATGGGCGCGGGCGGCTTCGCTAAAATTGGTCAATATTATTTCGCCGCTGTTTATGTAAATATTTTCTTCCTTTAACAAATTATGGCACACATATCCCTCATTTGTCAAGGGGTCTTTGTTGATATGCCCATATGCCTCAATGTGTGGGCCAAATTCTTCATAGCCACGCAAAAAATGCATGTCAAATTCCGAAAATTTGCCCGCCTTTAACAATTTTCGCTTCAGTTGCCCCAGGCTCTCCATATGCCGTCCGGTGTTTTGACCAAATTTTGCACCGATAGCACCGCCGGTAATTTTAGCCCCGGCAAGAATGTGATGCATATGCGCCACCCTGGCTATAATATCCAAAAAACCAGGGCCGTTGGCAAAATCCCCACTAGAACCGCCGCAAACCTCTGTGGCAATAAAAATATCATCACCCACGGCAAAATACGGCGTGCCATTGACGGATATCATAAAGCCATCCACCCCAAGGCCGCTTGCGCCAAGATGTTCTTTTACCTCGTGCTGAAACAATATGTCGGCCACGATAGAATCTGCCCGGCCCCGCACTTCCGACCTTTGCAGCCTAACCGGCCCCCTATTTGTAACACAAATATGTCCAAATTTATCTCTATAAATCTTCGTACATTTTAAATTAAAGCCCTGGGCTGCGGACACGATGGAACTCTCCACAAAAGCACCTCCGAAAAAACCTGGGATGGGTATGTAGCAAACGCCTTTTTAATCCGTAACCGCTTCGGGCCAAAACACCTTGCACTTGCGGCTTCAAAGTACGTTTGCTATAGCGCAACACATTCTATTATTATGAACAATCTGCCAAGTATATTCATTGGGCTTGCAACTAGTCACTGAATTCCATAATCTGTCCCCAATATTATCAAAATATCTGCACCAATGGTTTCATCCACCACAACCCTGCTGCCGGCAAAAAAACTGGTCAAATCCTGCCCCGTACCTGCCTGGCGCACCATTATGCGGGTATGAGCTTCTCTTTGTCCACCATAATTACCAATGCCCACCACGGTATACCCTTCATCCGTCAGCATCTGCCGTGTTCTGGCGGCTAGCCCCTCAATATCCGTGCCATTAAGAATTTCTATATCCAACCCAAAGGAATTTTCGTCGCGCTCTACCTCATACAGGGCATAAAATACCTCATCACGTAGCCGGGTTATGTCACCCTCATCCACTATGTAGAAGAAACGCCCGCCTATTCTCGTGCCTGTGCCCATTAATGTATGGGTATTTATAGCTCCGATGTCCAAGCGGCCCAACAGTCCCAAATAGCGCGGCATGTCCAAAACACCCATATTTGTGTCTACATAATTAATAAACACATTAAGGTATGTCAGCGGATTGGCCATAATGTTATCCCGCGCCAAAATTTGCCCAAAAGCTGCCATCATAAATTGCTGTTGGGTGCGAGCGCGGCCCAAATCACCATCCGCATAACCACTGCGATACCGTACCAATCCTTCTGCCGCCGCGCCATCCAAGTGTTGGAGGCCGGGCTGCAAGTCTATAAGCAAATCCTGATAAGGGTCGCTGTAAAACATGCGTTGCGGCACATTAAATTCTATGCCGCCAATTTGGTCAACAATATACCTAAAGGCCGACAGATTAATGTGGACATAATAATGAATATCAATGCCCAGCAGTTCTTCCACCTGCAAAGCGGCAAAAGTAGGCCCAAAAACGGGCCCGGCGTGGTGCGTAACCTCATTTAACCGCATAACACCTGATGCCGCCGCGGTGTTGCGGCCATTTTCCCGCAGGATGGCCAGCCGTTCCGCAGGCATAACCACGTAGGTATCCCGTGGAACAGATACGAGGTCAATGGCCCCTGTGCCGCCGTGTACGCTCACAATCATTATAGCATCTGCACGGGCTATACCGACTTCCGCATCAGACCCCAACAGCAACACATTTGTGCGCTGGGGCAGACTGCTGTTAAAAAACCCTGCCAGCCCGCCACCAATGGCCCCAAAAACCACCACAAGCAAAACGCCGACTATCACAATACATATAAACAAAATTTTACGTAACATTTAATAATCACCTGCTATAAGTATAGCACCTATTGGACGCGGTGTCAATTGTGTCGATTTAGAAGCCGAGACATTTTTGGGTGCGCAATGCACATCCACCACGCGGACGGGCCGCCCTGTTTATTATCTTTTTGTTGTGCTACAATACATGGGTAACAAAAAACAAGACTCACCCCTCTCAAGTGATATAATGGAGTTACCACACTTCAAAAATCACGGGAGGGGAAGTCTTGCCCATAGACACCATAACACAAA
>WQVZ01000075.1 GCA_009785595.1 Defluviitaleaceae bacterium
ACAAACCACTTCATCCTCCCCTCCACCTTTATGACCTTTGCAGCCACAGACGGCAGCATGATCTTTCACGGCGGCGGCTTTGGCCACGGCGTAGGCATGAGCCAGCACGGCGTATACGGCATGGTACAGCGGGGTTATAATTTCCGAGAGATTCTGGCTCATTTTTATCCCGGCACCCAGGTTGTTACCCTTCACAGATGATAGGTCTAGTTTATCACCCTGCAATGGCCATTTTTTAATATTGCATAGGTAATTTATTAAGAAAAAATAAAGATATACCGTATGTTTTATTAAGTATAGCCATCCGACTATAGGAACAGATAGCAAGCTGCCCATAATATTTGCACGCAAAAACCCCGAAAACCATTAGGTTTTCGGGGTTTTTGCAGAAATTGTATGTCTGTTTGTATGTCCGTATTAAATTAACATAAAGCTATCCGCAATAAGCTCCCATTGGTCCTGCATTTCCAAAAATTCTACGGATGTTTCGCATTCCGGGTCTTCATAATTCCACTGTACATCACTTGGGAAACCCATAAAATACGTATATCCATCAACCTGTGCCAAAATTATGGCTTTTCCGGCCATCATTGGTGGTTCTTCTTCTGTGTAATGTTCGCCGGGAACTCTACCAAACCAGAACAATGTTCCAACATATTCGTTTCCAAGAATTTCTCTTGTTGGTATGTGATATATATTCACAAAGCGTCTGGTTTCGCCTTCAACTTCAAAGTAATGCTCATACAGGCCATATCTGCCTTCCCATGAAGCAGGGAACTCCAAAGAAAACCCAGCGTTATCAAACTCATAAAAAATTCCGTCAACCACGTCAATTACATCATCCACATCAATTACGCCGTTTTCTTCGTCCAAATCAGCCACAGCAAACATATCAAAGAAATACACAGCAGCGGCAATTTCACCACGCAGGGCGTTTTGCTGGGGTCTTGCATACATATCCAATGAGCTGTATCTAAACATCACACCCGCATCAAACATAAAATGCAAGGCATCTATGGCCCAAGAGCTGATGGCATCTTCGTCCGCAAATTGTT
Organism: Defluviitaleaceae bacterium; assembly: GCA_009785595.1. Classification (GTDB taxonomy): domain Bacteria; phylum Bacillota; class Clostridia; order Lachnospirales; family WRAX01; genus WQVZ01. The sequence goes on from WQVZ01000075.1 coordinate 1,056, forward strand.
GCAGGCGCATTTCTTCTTCAAGAGCAATGGTGAGTCCCGCAAAATTCATATAGCGATACAAAATAGTGTATGCTTGCTCCCGTGTTACAAGGTCATTTGCGCCAAATGTATCGGCATCATAACCCAAAACAATACCATTTTCCGCTGCCCAGGCAATAGCCGCAGCATACCACGCACCATCGGCCACATCGGCAAACGGTACTTCGGCCGCATCAGGCATACCTGCATAACGCCACAACACCGTAACCATCATGGCCCGTGTCATTGGCGCATTTGGGGCAAATTCTGTCTCGCTTATGCCATTCATAATGCTGTTTTCTAAAACCCACGCAACAGAGGCAAAAAACCAGTCATGCGATTCTACATCAACAAAAGGAAGGTCAACAAGATGGGTCGCTTCAGCTTCTCCGTTTAAAGGCACAAAATCTTCAAACAAGATTGTAATGCTGATAGGCGTTGTTTGGGGTGGCAGGCTTCTGGTAGTGATACCATAAGTAACCACAAGATTTCTGCCGTCAAGCACTTCTGCCAAGGTGCGCCCAAACAAAACTTCGCGCGCTATTAGTGTCATGCCGTCTTCCTCATCATCGCCCATGGGCACATAGTCTTCAAAATAAACCGGCACATCGTCGGTTATGTGGATAATCAGCTCTTCATCTTCGCTTATCATAGAAAATTCAACACCCGGTGCATCAAAATCTTCCATAACATTAAACCGCGCTGTCATGGTGCTTGCACTCTCGGGCGCCTCATAATCCATCGCCCACACCGCAACCGACCCAAAGGCCATCAACACGGCAACCATCGTCGCCACTGCCGCCAAAAACTTCTTTTTCATAAAAACCCTCCTAAAAGTATTTTCTTTCTTATTCACATGCCATTATACCACATTTTTCCCAAATGTCAAAAGAAGATTGCCGTTTTATTTTGTAAATTTTTCGCCACCACATGTTGCCGGACGAAAACAGGCAAATGACCATGCATGCAACACTTCGCAGGGGCGACCGCCACGGTTGACCGCTTCGATGCCAGCGCAATTGCCCGCAGGCCACTGGATTTACTAGGCCCACTGCGATCGCCAGGGAAGCCGGATTGATTTTTCATGCATGTTTGGCGCAAGCGGTTGTTACAAAAAACTTGAGTTCTCGATCGCAAGTGGAAAAAAATTGAATTTCGTATGTTAGTTGCATATCATTCACATAATTGGCATTTTAAACGGATCAAGGTAACATCATCCCGCTACTTAGCACTGAAGCGGTGGGATGGCTTTTGCACTATAGTGCGCCGACAACCTCCTCCACCCCATCCACAACCACATTCGCATCCACAACCGCCGATATCTTTTCAAAATCCACATACATTTCTCGGTCGTTTTCCAACTTGGGCACGTGCTGGCGAATGATGTCGTAGGCAATTTGGGTACCCCAGCCCAGCTTTTTGCCCGCGGCGTTAAGGTCAACGGCCTGGGCAGCAGCTATCAGCTCTATGGCCACCACTTTTTTGGCATTGTACAGCACCTCGGCGGCCTTGCGGGCGGCAATGGTGCCCATGGACACGTGGTCCTCTTGCCCGGCGGAGGATGGAATGGAGTCCACACTGGCGGGGTGGGCCAGCACCTTGTTTTCGGACACCAGGGCGGCGGCGGCGTATTGGGCTATCATAAAGCCGGAATTTAGGCCGCCTTGCTGGGTGAGGAAGGCGGGCAGACCGGAGAGGGCTGGGTTTACCAGACGCTCGATGCGGCGTTCGGCCACATTGGCGATTTCTGCTAGGGCAATGGCCAAAAAGTCAAAGGCCAGGGCCACGGGCTGGCCATGGAAGTTGCCGCCGGATATGGCGGCGTCTTCGTCGGGCAGAATTATGGGGTTGTCAGTGACGGAATTTATCTCTATCAGCAGTTTTTCCTCTACATAGGCTAGGGCATCGCGGCTGGCGCCGTGTATTTGTGGCACACAGCGCAGGCTGTATGCGTCTTGCACACGAACTTCCCCCTGGCGTGTGGTCATCTGGCTACCCTTCAGTATTTTAAGCATATTGGCGGCCACAGTCATTTGGCCGGCATGCGGGCGCAGAGCGTGTAGGGCCTGGTGGTAGGCATCTGTGATGCCGTTTAAGGCCTCGGCGGTTAATGCCGCGGAGATATCCGCCAATTTTAGTAGATTTTTACCGTCATATACGACCAAAGCACCCACGGCGGTCATTACTTGGGTGCCGTTGATAAGGGCCAAGCCCTCCTTGGCGGCAAGCTCCACAGGGGCAATGCCGGCTTTTGCCATAGCTTCGGCTCCGGACATAAGTTCACCACGGTAAAAAGCTTCGCCCAGACCAATTAGGGGCAGGGCCATATGGGCAAGGGGGGCTAAATCTCCCGATGCACCCAGACTGCCTTTTTCGGGTATGGCAGGGATGACGCCGGCGTTAAGCATGTCCAGCAGGGTTTGCACTACAGAAAGGCGTATGCCGGAAAAGCCCGTGGATAAGGCGTTTACCCGTAATAATATAATGGCCCGCACAACTTCTTCGGAAAGGTATCGACCAACACCGCAGGCATGACTGACGATAAGATTGCGCTGCAGCTGGGCCACTTGCTCTATAGGTATGGGTATTTTGGCAAATTCCCCAAAACCCGTGGTTATGCCGTACACGGTGCGTCCCTGGGCCACCAGTTTTTCTACATAATCCCTGCTGTGGTTTATGGCCTGGGCGGCCTTGGTGGTCAGTGCTGCTTTTGCACCGTTTCTGGCCACATTCACAAGGTCTTGCAAGGTCAAGCTTTTGCCATCTATCAATATTTCATTCATCAAAAATTCCCCTTTGTGGTTTTGTGCAAAACATACATATATGATATTTGTAGCGGGGCAGAATGTCAAGATATTTCATAAAAAAGTATAGCCTTACGGCCTTTAAAGTTGGATTATGGCCAAATATATAAAGAAGCAAGCAAAAGGCAAATGGCCAATACCCGGACAAGGAATAGCGGTGCTTAAGCATTAAAAAAAGCCCATGAAACCTGACGACCCGGTTACATGACCGAACAGCGAAGTTCTGCTTTGCGACCAGGCTTTGAAGCGGCGATGCATACATAGAGGGTGTTTGCCACACCCTCTATTTTTATTATGTTAATATTTACACCAGGTATCACAAAATATCAACAGCAAAATTGCGCCCCGTCATTGACAAAGCAGCCTCTGTCGTATAACATAATATACAAAGGAATTATGAACGGAGGACTGTTTATGTTATCAAATAAAGAGATTGCCGATGCCATGAAAATTTGTTTAGGGGACAAGCTGCCGGAATATCCTACCTTTGAGGAAGGCATACGCCGCGCACCCAACAGGGGCTTTCGCCTTACAGCGGCCCAAGCCAAAGTAGCCCTGGCCAATGCACTGCGCTATGTGCCGGAAAACCTGCACGCCGCCCTGGCACCGGAATTCATGGAAGAGCTGGCCACATACGGCCGCATTTATGCCTATCGTTATCGCCCCGCGGGGCGCATTTGGGGCAGACCCATTGACCAATACCAAGGCAAATGCCTTGAGGGCCGGGCTTTTCAAGTGATGATTGATAATAATTTGGATTTTGACATTGCCCTATATCCTTACGAACTTGTGACATATGGCGAAACCGGGGCCGTGTGCCAAAACTGGCTGCAATATCGGCTTATTATACAGTATTTGCAGGAGCTTACCCACGACCAAACCCTGGTGGTGTCCAGCGGCCACCCCGTGGGGTTGTTTCCATCAAACCCCAGTGCTCCGCGGGTGATAATTACCAACGGCCTAATGGTGGGCATGTATGATAATTTGCCGGACTGGGAAATTGGTGCCCAAATGGGCGTGGCCAATTACGGCCAGATGACCGCCGGCGGCTGGATGTATATAGGCCCCCAAGGCATTGTACACGGCACATACAACACCCTGCTTAACGCCGGGCGGCTTAAAATGGGCCTGGGGCTGGACGAAGATTTGGCAGGCAAGCTGTTTGTATCCAGCGGCCTTGGCGGCATGAGCGGCGCGCAGCCCAAAGCAATGGAGCTTGCCGGTGGCGTGGCCATAATTGCAGAGGTTGACCCAAGCCGCATAATTACCCGCCTGGAGCAGGGATGGGTGCGTGATGTATGCCACAGCCCAGCACGGGCTTTTGAGCTGGCAGCGGAGTATGTGGCCAAGCGTCAACCATATTCCATCGCATATCAGGGCAATATTGTAGACCTGCTGCAATATGCCGTAATGGCCAGTGTGCATATTGACTTGCTAACCGACCAGACCAGCTGTCACAATACCTATGACGGTGGCTATTGCCCCCAAATATCCTTTGAGGAACGCACCCGGCTGTTGTCAGAAGACCGGGAGCAATTTACCCGCCTGGTGGACGAAACCCTGCGCCGCCATTACGAATGTATCGCCGCTCTAACCCAGCGTGGCACATACTTTTTTGATTACGGCAATTCCTTCCTAAAAGCCGTGTACGACTGCGGCGTGCGGGAAATAAGCAAAAACGGCACCGACGAAAAAGACGGCTTTATCTTTCCTTCCTATGTGGAGCATATCCTTGGGCCGGAGCTGTTTGACTATGGCTACGGGCCTTTCCGTTGGGTGTGTCTGTCCGGCAAAGCCGAAGACTTGGCAAAAACCGATGCAGCGGCGGCCGATTGCATTGACCCCACCCGCCGTCCTGCCGACAAAGACAACTATATATGGATTAAAAATGCCGAAGAAAACAAGCTGGTGGTTGGCACCCTGGCCCGCATACTATACCAAGACGCCGAGGGCCGCACCAAAATTGCCCTACGCTTTAACGAAATGGTGCGTAACGGCGACATTGGCCCCATAATGCTGGGCCG
>WQVZ01000076.1 GCA_009785595.1 Defluviitaleaceae bacterium
TCTGCGATAAGGTCTTTTTATTTAGGTCTTTATCAATCAGGAGTTTCCAAAGTTTTTTATAGCTTATTTTTCTCAAATCGGATTCCTCATCTCGTTATTGCTTGCTTGCGCTGGTTGATTTTCTGTCATAGTCCATTATAACATAGCAACAATGCAAATACAACAACAAATCTTGCAATCTCGAAATTAATTGATAAGGCTCATGCGGGTTTGGCACGAGCCTTATCATTGGAAACACACGCAAATTCACTTTGAACCAATGCAGATTCCTTAACCTATGCTATCGTAATCGTAACCCTTTGACCGCTGTCGCTGCCGTTGCGGTGATTTGGGCTCGTGTTCATTATTCACGGCGTATAGCTTGCGATGAACGGCTGTAAAGCGAGTATGCTCTGCCTTAGCCGCTCGGTACGCTTTTCCATTTTCCACGTTTGCGGCTTTGCTTTTGGCGATTTCCTCAGTTGTAGCGTGTAAAGAGTTTCATTGCTGCCACAAAGAAGTACACCGATTTGAAGGAGTTGGACGCTACCGTGCTAAGGGAATTTATCGACAGAATAAATGTGTCTGCTGTAGATAAAAAATCCAAGACACGGGCTATTGAAATCGTCTACAACTTTATTGGTGCGTTTGATTTTACATCTGCAAACGCACATACCCAGAACCCATCCAGAACACATGAGAAAAACGGCATAGCGGGTATGCTATACCGTTTTTCTTGTGAGATAGTCTTATCTCACATAATGTTGCAATTTGCGGGGGTTTTGTTATTTTAAGTTTTTAAAGCCTGTCTAAAAACTATGTTTACAAGATTTTTTTCGGCACTTTTACTTCGTAAATTGTGCGCCAAAAATCGGTTCATATTAGATTTTAGACGGGTTTTTAATTCGGTTATACAACTCCACATACTCCTTTGCGCTGGCCGTCCAGGAAAAATCCGCTTTCATGGCGTTTTTTCGGGCGGCTTTAAAATGCTCCTGGTTAGCGTAAAGGTGCAGGGCTTCATCCACCGCCCAAAGCAGGCCGCTGGCAAGATAATCTTCAAAGACCAGGCCGCAGCCTTGGCGGGTTACATAGTCATAATGGCTGATGGTGTCCGCCAAGCCGCCGGTTTTGCGCACAATGGGCAGGGCGCCATAGCGCATGGCAATAAGCTGGCCCAGGCCGCAGGGCTCAAAAAGCGAGGGCATAAGGAAAAAGTCGGCGGCGGCATATATTTTTTGGGCCAAATCGCCGTCAAACATGATATTCGCGCTTATTTTATCCGGGCAAAAATAGGCGATATTGGTGAAAAGATGCTCGTAATGCTGGTTGCCGGTGCCAAGGATGACAAGCTGCAAATCGCGCCGGGCAAGGTCTTGCATACAGCCTGCAATAAGGTCAAGGCCTTTTTGTTCTGCCAAGCGGGATACTATGGCAAATATGGGTACATCGGGGTTTAGGGGCAAACCCAGCAATTCCTGTACCATTTGTTTGTTTACGGCTTTTTTTGCCGGGTCTTTGGTGGAATAGTTGGCGAAGATGCGCGGGTCGGTGGCAGGGTTATTTTCTTCATAATCAAGGCCGTTTAATATCCCTGTAAGCTCGTGATCTCTGCTTTTTAACATGCCCTCCATGCCATAACCATACCGAGGTGTTTGGATTTCGGCCGCATAAGTGCGGCTAACGGTAGAAATATGGTCGGCATAGGCCAACCCCGCCTTCATATAGCTGGCGTTGCCGTAAAATTCCAGTTTATCGCTGACAAAGTATCCGTCGTTTAAGTCTACCTGGGGCAGCACATCCCGGCCGAAATTGCCCTGGTACTGCAAATTGTGGATGGTAAACAGGGACTTTGTTTTATCATAAAACATAAATTTGCTATAGATATCCTTTAAATACACGCAACCCAGGCCTGTTTGCCAGTCACTAAAATGGATGATATCGGCCTGAAAATCAATAGCAGCCAAAAGGCCGATGGCCGCCTTGCTAAAGAATGCAAAGCGTTCGTAATCATCCCCAAAACCATATAAATGGCCTCGGTTGAAATAATAGTCATTTTTAATAAGATAGATGGGATATGGGGCATCAAAGGTGTATATATCAGCCTGTGGTTGGCGCCAGTCCAGTTGCACCGCCATGGTGCCTATGTGGCGCAAATTTTCCAGCCCGGCCTCATTGATAGTGCCGTACTTTGGAAAAACCACGCGCACATCAACCCCAAGGGCTTGCAAGGCCTTTGGCAGGCTGCCGGCCACATCACCCAAGCCGCCGCTTTTAACGTAAGGGCTTACCTCTGATGCTACAAACAGTACTTTAAGTTTATTATTATCCATATCCGGTCATCTTCCTTTTATCCGGGCGACAAAACGCCGCCCCTACAATTCGCGCCGCCATTGCAACGCGCGCAACAAGGTAACAGAATCCACATACTCTAAATCGCCGCCAACAGGTACGCCATGGGCAATGCGTGTGGTTTTGATTCCCAATGGCTTTAACAGCCGCGACAAATACATGGCCGTGGCCTCGCCCTCCACATTGGGGTTGGTGGCTACAATTACCTCTGTTATTGGCGCATCGGGGTTATTTAGGCGCATCAAAAGCTCTTTTATACGCAATTGGTCAGGCCCCACACCATCCATGGGGGATATAGCCCCATGCAACACATGGTATGTGCCGTCATATTCCCTAGTTTTTTCGTATGCAGCCATGTCCTGGGGGCTTTCCACCACCATAATTGTGGCGGCATCCCGGCTGCCGTTGGCGCATATATAACAGGTGTCGGTGTCCGTAAGGTTGTAGCATTGTGTGCAGTGCTTCGCCTGGGCCTTGGCCGCCGCAATGGCCTGGGCCAATTGGTCGGCCCGTTCTGTCGGGGCATTAAGGATGAAAAAGGCCATGCGCTGGGCGGATTTTGTACCCACACCGGGCAGCTTGGAAAATTCCTCAATTAAGCGAGCCACAGGGCTGCCGTAATAGTTCATTTATCATCATTCCCAAATTTAAAATAATCCGGGCATACCCGCCGGCATAATTTTGCTCATTTCTCTGCTTACCATCTCGTCCATTTGGCGCAGGGCCTCGTTTACGGCAGAAAGCAACAGGTCTTGCAGCATCTCTACATCATCCGGATCCACGGCGGATGGGTCTATGGTTATGTCCAAAAGCTCTTTTTTGCCGTTTACGGTAATTTTAACAACGCCGCCGCCGCTGGATACCTCCAGGGTCTTATTTTCTAGGTCGGCCTGGGCCTCTTCCATTTGTTTTTGCATTTTTTGGGCTTGCTTCATCAAATTATTCATATTTGGCGGCATACCGCCGAATCCTTTAGGCATGTGTGTTCCTCCCGGTAGTTTTCGTTGGTATGATTATACTACAGTTGCGGCCAAAACACAAATTATTTTCTGTGGGTTGTGGCTGCGGGCGGCAAAAAGCTACCTACGCACAAAAAAACCGGGCGACCACAGGTCGCCCCTATATATGCATTACAATTCGTACCAGGGGTGGCATTGAATCCGTAATCGCTTGCGGGCGGCCAATAACTGCCTCTACATATTGTCGTAGGGGCGAACTGTGTTCGCTCGGTTTTCTATACCGTGACGTTGTTTTCGTTTTTCTGCTTCAAGAAAGCCTTTGTCTAGTTCCACCATTATGCAATCATCGCACATGCCAAGGGAATTAATGTTGATGTTTTCCAAAGTGCATTTTAAAGTCCTGTTGTAGACGCAATATTCATTTTCGCAGTACACAAAATCACCCCTTAATATAGGATATCCTACATTTAGTAAATTGTCAATGAAATATATACTAGTTAAAGTATATAGGGGTGATTAATTTGGCGAAGGAGATTATGTTGATTCTGAAAGAAGTTATGGACTCGAAAGGCATTACGCGCTATGAACTAGCAAAGCGCACGGATATAAAATATCAAATTATTGATAATTATTATAAAAACACGGTTACAAGGTATGATGGCGGTACACTTTTGAAGATATGCCTTGCCTTAGACTGCGAAGTTGGCGACATAATAAAAATCAAAGATTTACCGTAGGGGCGGCATTTTGCCGCCCGGTTTTGCAAATGTGTAATTATACATTTGTAACCCCGTCCATTTTGTGGTATACTATTGCTTGATAAGATTATATCAAAGGAGGAAGATATATGGTAAAAATTGGTATAAACGGCTTTGGCCGCATTGGCCGTCTGGTGTTTCGCGCCAGTTTGGAGCGCAAGGACGCTGTGGTTGTGGCCATCAACGACCCTTTTATAGACCTGGACTATATGGTCTATATGCTGAAATACGATACCATACACGGCCGCTTTAAGGGCGAGGTATGCATAAAAGACGGCAAGCTGGTGGTAAATGGTAATGCCATCGCCTGCTTTACCGAGCGCAACGCGGGCAGTATCCCATGGGCCAGTGCCGGGGCGGAGTATATTGTGGAGTCCACTGGGGTTTTCACAACTATTGACACCGCAAGCGCGCACATGAAAGGCGGCGCAAAGAAAGTTGTAATTTCTGCGCCATCCAAGGACGCGCCCATGTATGTTATGGGGGTTAACCACAAAGAATATACCACAGACAAGCATATTGTAAGCAATGCATCCTGCACAACCAACTGCTTGGCGCCACTGGCCAAGGTTATTAATGATAAATACGGCATTGCAGAGGGCTTGATGACCACTGTACACGCCACCACAGCCACCCAAAAGACCGTAGACGGCCCATCCAGCAAAGACTGGCGCGGCGGCAGAGCGGCAGCAGGCAATATCATCCCATCATCTACCGGAGCGGCCAAGGCTGTTGGGCAGGTTATTCCGGCCCTTAACGGCAAACTTACAGGTATGGCTTTCCGTGTGCCAACCCTTAATGTCAGCGTGGTGGACTTGACCTGCAAGCTGGCCACACCAACCACATACGATGACATTAAGGCCACTGTTAAAGCGGCGGCCGAGGGTGAGCTTAAAGGCATTTTGGCCTATACCGAAGAAGATGTTGTTTCCTCTGATTTTATCGGCGAAGAAGCCACATCGGTGTTTGATGCCAAGGCAGGCATTGCTCTTAATGATACCTTTGTTAAGCTTGTGGCCTGGTATGACAACGAGTGGGGATATTCCTGCAAAGTGTTAGACCTTATAGACCATATGGCCAAGGTAGACAAGCCTATGGCGGCGGCATCTTGCTGAATGTAATATGTATTAGTCGGCAGGTCTGTCGGCTTCGTAGATTCATAAAAATATAAAAACAGGCGGCCAAACGGTCGCCTGTTTTTATATAGCCGTAACGGCCATGATTTTTATGGACAATAAGGGACTCGAACCCCTGGCCCCATCCACGTCAAGGATGTGCTCTACCAGCTGAGCTAATTGTCCGGCAACGTAAATATTATCACGTATCCTGCGCATTGTCAAGCATCAATTCCTCCAGACGGGCCAAGTCATTCATCCATATCAGGCGATGGCCTTCGTTGGGATAGCTTTCGGTCAACGCCTTGGCCTTGGCCAAAAGTTTTGCGCCGTTTTCCTTGTCATCCAGCACAAAATATGTATAGGCCGTCCTGGCTATGGCGCAATTTGGCAGAGGCATTTGTAAGAATTTTTGCATGGCTTTTTTGGTGTACAGCCTGCGGGCCTTGTCGTAATCGGGATTGTGAATTATGTAATAAACCAGCATGTCCTGCCTGATGCTGTTATGGTAATATGCCGGCAATTTTACGTCTTTTAGACGTCTAAGCTGCCCGGCCATGGCGTCGTATTCTCCCAAATCCTCCAGACGGGCGGCTTCCAGCATCACAAAATATGCCACAAAATAATTACCA
>WQVZ01000077.1 GCA_009785595.1 Defluviitaleaceae bacterium
ATTACTGCATCGATGAAATAAAATGGATCGCCACCCTGATTTCTTCTTAGGTCAATTATAAGATGGTCAAAATCTCTTATTTCTCCAAGGAAATTTAGGATTTGTGCTTCTTCTTCAGGCCAAGTAGCCAATAGATAACTACTAAAACTGTCTATTGATAAATAAGCAATTCTGTTTTCTTCTATAACTTCTGTGCGTACATTGGGTATGTTGGAAGTAATTTCAAAAAATGAATCCAACAGCATCATGACCCCTTCGTAATCCCCAGAACGAAAAGACTCCATCATTTCTTCCGCAAGCTCCCTTTCGCCGTACAGAATGCTTCTCTTGACAATATGGCGAATACCGCGTTCTGTAAGTGTACGCGTGTAGGGCTGTTCCGGGGTGGATGCCATGGATTCGTAGAAATCCAGCACATGCGGGAGGGTCAGGGGTTCTGAAGACACAACCCTCGTTAGGGCAGGACTCCAAGGATTGTCGATAAAATATTGGATAGTAGGTGGGTTAATAAACATGAAATGTGCAATACCGGTTAATGGCCCAAAATTCCTAGTCAATGCTCGATAAAACTCTTCAACGCTCATTTCCGGGTTGGCCAAAATCTCCGCTCTAATATTTTTAGCAATTGCCGGGATGTCCACGCCACGTGCCCAATAGGCTACATCAAATAAGGCAAAGTTGTTTTCTAGGGTGTGTAGCATGTAGTCCAGGTCTTGCAAAAAATATTCGGTCATAAGCCCAGGCGCCGGCTCAACATTTCTTTCGGTTATTTCATCCTCTATTTCCGGCTCGTATGTTTCGTAAACTTCGTCATCTGCATCGCAAGCGACAAGGGTAAGGGCTATTATGATTATAATCAGTGCAATTAACGGTCTTTTCATAGCAACGCCTCCTTTAACCGTAAGGCAGCCGATACGGCCGCGCCTACTTAATACTGTCCTTCTTTTATCAATGCCAGTGTTGTTTCTAGTGCGTCCATGCCATCCATGTTAAAATGGTGGGGTATGGTGCCGGCCTCCAGTAGGCGGCCACGGCTGTCGGTAATGTACATAACATCCATCTGAAAAAGTATGCCGGTGTTGGGCAATGCCACAAATATACGCGGGCCGCCATAATTGCCGCCGGTGGTTTCGCCCACAAGGGTAGCAAAACCTATATAATCCGTAATCAAAGCGGCTATTTGGGCGGCAGAACCCATGTAACTGCTTGTTAAAAGCCATATTTTTCCATCAAACGCCGGCTGATGATTAAATTGAGGCAGACGTCTGGGGTTTACACTGGCCCGCATACGAAAACCGTAGTCCATGCGTTCCATATCATCCATGTTTAAATAAGGTAAATCAATATCATCCAGCATTTGGTAAATAGGACGAAACACATTGTCTCTGACACTAAGGCCATGCATGTTATTAAGAATGTTGCCGATAATATTCCCCGGGCCTATAAACATAGAGGAATACTCACCGCGTGACATAAATGCATATCCATATACAAGCAATTGCCTGTCGATATTTGGGCCGATTACCGCGTCAGTAAAAAACTGTGAGTCGCCTCCGCCATTTCTACGCAGATCAATAATAAGGTGGTCAAAATCTCTGATTTCTTCAAAAAAATCAAGAATCAGCTCTTCGTCCCTCTGCATTGCTTTCAAGTCCGTCCACTCAGCTATCGAATCTCCCCATACAAAACTATCTATGGACAAATAGCCCACGCTGTCATCGACTAATACTTCTGTGCGTACATTCGGAGTGTTGTCGAGTATTTCCAGGAAGTTCAGAGATAACTGACGCGCCGTTTCGTAATCTCCAACAGACATGGCTTCGATAAACCCTTTGGCCAGTTCACTTTCACCAAACAAGCAGGCCCTGTCGGCAAAGTCTTGAATAATCCGATCTGTCCAGATAATTGAATAGAATGGATCACCCTCATCATCTGATGGCGCAGGGTGCCTGGGTTCGTAAAACGCCAGCACATGTGGGTAGGTTAAGCGATCTCCTGTTCTAAATGACGGTCGTCCGGGGTCACTAATCCTTTGATAATGACTGTATGGGCTAATTATCCAAAAATGTCCGATGGCAAATAACGGGGCAAAATTGCGTACGAGGGTATGATAAAAACCGTCCGCATCCATGTTGGGGTTAGCCATAATCTCCGCTCTGATATTCTCTACAATTGCCGGGATGTCCACGCCACGTGCCCAATAGGCTACATCAAATAGGGCAAAGTTGTTTTCAAGGACGTGTAGCATGTAGTCCAGGTCTTGCAAAAAATATTCGGTGTTATTTTCATAGGCCTCATCGTCTGCGCCACAGGCGGATAAAATCAACGCAAGCACGGCGATAATCAATATCACAAGTAGTTTTTTCATGCGTGAAGCCTCCTTTTGTGGGCAGATATGGAATTTGCCCCTACATTGCGCCGATTATCTTCCCGCTTTTTATCACATGGCACACTTGGTTGTTGCCGTATCTGTAAAACAAATAGTCCAAGTCTGGGCAATTCCACACCACCAAATCCGCGTCTTTACCTACTTCTATTGTGCCTTTACAACTGCCGCGGCCAATGGCACAGGCGGCGTTAAGGGTGGCTGCCGTCAGCACCTGGGCCGGGTGTAGTCGATACTTAAGGCAAGCGGTGGTCATTGCAAATTGCATGTTAAAATTAGGGCTGCTGCCCGGGTTAAAATCGCTGGCGATTGCGATGGCTATGCCTTTTTCCACCATTTTTGCGGCGGCGGCGTAGTCCTTGCCAAGATAAAAACTGGTGGCGGGCAGCAGCACGGCAATGGTGCCGGCGGCGGCCAGGGCGCCCATATCGGCCTCGTTGGAGGCGATGAGATGCTCGGCGCTGCTGGCACCAAGCTCTGCCGCAAGCACCGCGCCGCCCAGGTTGTTTATCTCATTGGCATGCATTTTTACGCCCAAACCCGCGTTTTTGGCGGCTTGTAGCACCCGGCGATTTTGCTCAAGATCAAAAACCCCTGCCTCGCAGAAAATATCGCAATATTCGGCTAGATTTTTTGATGCAATGACTGGTATCATTTCATTTACAACAAAATCCACATATGCGTCGGCGTTGTCCTTATATTCTGGTGGTACGGCATGGGCGCCCATAAATGTGGACACTATGTCCATGGGATGATCCGACTGTAATTTGGCCGCTACTTCCAGTTGTTTAAGCTCATCTTCCAAATTAAGCCCATAGCCGCTTTTGGCTTCCACCGTGGTGGTGCCATGGGCCAACATATCATCAAGAAAGTTGCTTGCGCGGCTGTACAATTCGTCAAAATCAGCCGCACGTGTGGCTGCCACCGTAGAGAGTATGCCGCCGCCCGCCGCCAAAATTTCTAAATAATCTGCCCCGGCAAGCTTTAAGGCAAGCTCATTTTGACGGCTGCCGCCGAAGACCAAATGGGTGTGGCAGTCCACCAACCCGGGTGTAACCAGCTGGCCATGGGCGTCCAGCACTTGGGCCGCTGGCGGTTCATCATGCCCCACATAAGCGATTTTGCCGCCTGCTATACCAATATTGACCCCGGGCATAATAGTTATTTCGCCCAAGGTTTGGCCCTTTTTTGGCCCAACACCCATGGGTGTGGCCAAATGTGCGTTTTTTACTAATAAATCAAACACCGCCGTCACTCTCCTTTTCTTGCAACAGGCGCATTATCTCTTCTTGGTTTTTGATAATTCTGCACAACGTAAAAGAGCAAATGGCCCAGAAAAACAGGATTATTATGACGATGCGCATGGGTGTGTCATCCCAACGGCCATGGGCCACTACGTGATAGAAGAAATAAAATGTCCCCATGGCAAAAGTTAACAGGCCGGATATAAACAAGACTATTCGTGTGCGTACATTTGCTGCATTCATCTTCCGCACCTCCTACAACAGGTGGTTTTCCAACACCTGTTTGCCATAGTCAAAATCCTCTATTTGCAGATAATACTCCGCAGAATCTATCAGCGCCTTGGCGGGGGCCAGGCCTATAAGTTCGGTGCCGGTAACAAACACGCCATATCTGGCGGCCTCGGCCCGTATCAGCTCCACCACGCGGTATAGGGGTGTGCCCTCGTAATTCACCATATTCATGGACACTTGGGCGATGTTGCGGTCTTCCAGATAAATACCGATGCCCTTTACATGCTTAAAGCCGCCGGAGCTGCCACGGACTATTTTTGCGATATTATTGGCGATATTTACATCACTGGTGGATAGGTTAACATTAAAGGCGATGAGGGGCATACGTGCGCCCACGGCCACGACACCGGCGGTGGGGTGGGGTTGTGCCGGGCCAAAATCCGGCTTCCATGCGTCTTTGGCCATTTTTTCTGCCATGCCCTCAAACTGGCCTTTGCGCACGGCCGCCAAATTACGGCGTGCCTCCTTGCTGGCACTCTCCTCGTATAAAAACACCGGTATGCCAATTTCTTCTGCAATTTGTGTGCCAACTTCCTTAGAAATTTCCACGCATTCCTCCATTGTTACATTTTTAATAGGAACAAATGGTATCACGTCCACGGCACCCATACGAGGGTGTTCGCCCACGTGGGTTGACATGTTGATATTGACCGCCGCATATTTGGCCAAGGCAACCGCCGCGGCCTTAATGCCCTCCACAGAACCTACCAGGGTAAACACACTGCGGTTGTGGCTGGTGTCTGCGCTGTAATCCAGCAGGGTGCAACCCGCCGTGGCCCGCACGATGTCGGCCAGGTCCTCGATAACCTTGCTGTTTATCCCTTCGCTAAAGTTCGGGATGCATTGTACTAATTTTGTCATTTTTCTCATCCTTTCGGTTTTATATTTTGCCTGTTGTCACGTTTTGTCATTGCGAGGGCGAGGGCAAGTCTAAAATGACATCGTCCGCGCCCGAAGCAGTCCAAGTGGCGCATTATGTTAGCAGTAAAGGCACAATCAAGGTTACAACGCTGCCTAGCGTTGCACTTACTAACTATCCCACCACGTCTTTTTTGGTAAATTTGCGTCCCGCTTTAGCGATCCGCTTATACATGACCTCTCTATCTTCTTCACTCATTCCTTAAAAGAATTTGGCTTCCTCCACATCCTTATTATTGAATTACTTTCCCCACAACATCTGCCACCAGCCCCTCATCCGCAACATACGGCAGGGTAATATGTCCGCTGTGCCGCTGGTTATACTCTGCGGCGGTGGCTATGGAATTCTCATTGCGCGCCCAGCTGCGGCGTGCGATGCCGCCCATAACATCCCACATCATGGCGGTGCGGATAATGTTGTCTACTCGCTCGGAGCCATCAAGCACCAGGCCAAAGCCACCGTTGATGGATTTGCCAATACCCACGCCACCGCCGTTGTGCAGGGCCACAAGGGACATGCCTCGGGCGGCGTTGCCGGCAAAGCACTGGGTGGCCATATCTGCCATGATGTTACTGCCATCTTTGATATTGCTGGTTTCGCGGAAAGGACTGTCGGTGCCGGACACGTCGTGGTGGTCACGGCCCAGCATTATGGGGCCAATGTCGCCGTTACGCACCATTTCGTTAAAGCGTAGGGCAATTTTGGTGCGGCCCTCGGCGTCTTGGTATAGTATGCGGGCCAGGGTGCCAACCACCAGCTTG
>WQVZ01000078.1 GCA_009785595.1 Defluviitaleaceae bacterium
GCGGGGAATTACCATAGAATTAGGCTTTGCGTACCTTGACCTGCCTGATGGCCAACGAGCGGGTATTGTTGATGTGCCTGGGCATGAGCGTTTTGTGCGCAATATGTTGGCTGGTGCCGGCAGCATTGACTTGGCGATACTGGTAGTGGCTGCCGATGAGGGCATTATGCCCCAGACCCGCGAACATTTGGCCATCTTGGGCTTGTTGGGTATTCGACATGGCTTGGTGGCTCTTAATAAAGCAGATCTTGTGGATGAGGACTGGTTGGCCATGGTGACGCTGGATATTGAAGATGAGCTGGCTGGCACCTTCCTTGCTAATGCACCTATAATGCCTGTTTCGGCATATACCGGTAGTGGTATCGAAGAGCTGCGCAGGACCATCTTTGCTATGTTGTCCCAGTCCCCTGCCAAACAGACCGGCATTCCTTTCCGTCTGCCAATTGACAGAGTTTTTACCATGGACGGCTTTGGCACGGTGGTGACGGGTACGTTGGTGGAGGGCACACTGGCTGTGGGCGACGATGTTGCTGTTTTTCCTGCCGGGTTGACCACTCGTGCTCGCCGCATTCAGGTGCATGATGCCCAGGTGGAGCAGGCCGTGGCAGGCCAGCGGGTTGCGGTTAATCTGGCCGGACTAAAGGTGAGTGACATTGGCAAGGGAGATTGGGCGGCGGCGCCAGCTTCTATGGAGAATTCACGTCTGCTGGACGTGGTGTTGGAGGTAAACAAGGACTGTCCGCGTGAAATAAAACACAATTCGCGCCTGCATCTGCATCATGGTACTCAGGACGTGTTGTGCACACTGATGCTGATGGATGTGGACAAGCTTACCGCCGGGCAGCGGGCATATGGCCAATTGCGCCTGGCGCAGCCACTGGCCGCCAAGCCTCAAGACCGCTTTGTACTGCGGTTTTATTCGCCAACAGAGACCATCGGCGGTGGTGTAATTTTGGATCCTGCCCCGCGGCGAGCCAAGCGACATGATGCGGAAAACGTGCAGAGATTAGTGCTAAAAGAAAACGGTACCTTGAAAGAGCGTGTACAGGTGATTTTTGCCGAAAATAGTGTGGATTTTCCTGCTCCGGCTGATTTGCAGCGGCGATATTTTTATGGTGATGCGGATTTTGATGCTGTTTTGGCAGAACTGCTGGAAGAAGGTACCTTGGTGGCGACAGGTGATGGGGTTTTGTATATATCTTTTCTGAAAGAATTGGGACGCAAAGCCCAGGAAACGTTGGATAAATATCACAAAACCAACCCCCTACACGGTGGCATGGCCCTGCGGGAGCTGTGCGGAAAATTGCTGCCGCGCTGGCGTCAAGATGCGGCGGAATATGCGGTGGAACAGTTGGCAAAGCTGGGCTTTGTAAAGCAAGGCGGTCAAACCGTGGCCCACGCGAACTTTGCCATGGCCGCCACGGATGCTCATAATAAAATTAGGGATAAAGTGCTGGCGACGTACACACAGGCGGGTTTTGCCACCCCGGCTTTTGACGATGTGGCCGCTGATTTTGCCAAAGAAAAACGAGCCTTTGGCCAGGTTTTTGAGGCGTTGGTAAAGGGTGGGCAACTTGTGGCTTTAACGCCGCAGATACACGTAACGGATGAGAATTATCGTAAGGCTCTGGGTCTATTTGCTGATCTGGCAAATGGTGGCGAAGTGACCTTAGGCGACTTCCGCGACGCCATCAATGCCAGCCGCAAGTACGCCCTGGCTTTTTTGGAATATTTTGATAAGAAAGCCATAACAAAAAAAGTTGGCGAAGGCAGGGTGCTTGCCAAACCCATGGATTTTGTATGATATGTAATTAAGGGCGGCAAATGGATGCTTGTAATTTGAAACCGGCCGCTTTATGTCAAAAAGGGCCGGTTTTTTGATTGGTCATATGTCGGCGTATTCATCAGTAATACATACAAACCCATACGAAATATAGATAAAAGTAATAATTTATCTGTTTTGGAGTGGTTGGTTATGGGCTTGGATTATGGGGTTGTAATAAAAAACCTAAAAACTGGAATTGTGAAAGATTTGCACAAAAACAGACTGGTGACGCAAAAACAGATGGAGTTGGCGATAGCGCGCGTTAACCAAGGTTTTAACGGAGGGCTCAATCAAAGTATCGGCCAACCCGGCTGTGTTGAGACGAAAGCCAACACCGGAAAGCAGGTGATATATGAAAAAAAGGGTAACGGCATATTGCAGGGTTTCTACCGATAAGGATGACCAGCTTAACTCCTTAGAAAATCAAGAGAGGTATTTTAAAGAATACATAGGTGCCAACCCTGATTGGGAGTATGTGCCGCTGTATGTTGATGAGGGTATTTCTGGCACATCTACAAGAAAGCGCATGGCGTTTAATAAGATGATTGTGGATGCCAAAGCCGGTATGTTTGATATGATTTTGACTAAGGATGTTAGCCGTTTTGCGAGAAATCTTGAAGACACTTTGAGATATGTGCGTGAGCTTAGGGATATTAAGGTAGGGATATATTTTATTGCGAATAATATTGACACATTGGACCGCAGCCAGTCTTTTTTGCTTGGCTTTCTTGGCGGCATAGCCGAAAATGAAAGCGAAAGAATATCCCAGCGGGTTAAATGGGGCCAGCGACGCAGCATGGAGAGGGGTGTTGTGTTTGGCAACAGGTGCTTGGGATATATGGTCAAAAATGGCAAGCTGGAGGTGGATCCTAAAAATGCCGCTGTTGTTAAGGGTATTTTTAATGCCTATTTGCATGAGGGCAAGGGGTTGGCTGCAATAGGTAAAGAATTAGAGGAACAAGGAGCGGTGACGAGTGCTGGTGGAAAGCGATGGGACGCTACGACTGTCAAGCGTATTTTAACAAATGAGAAGTATTGCGGCGATTTGAAACAAATGAAAACATATACAGAGGATTTTTTAACTCAAAAATCCAAGATAAATAAGGGCGAAGTTGATTTTGTGATGATTGAAAATAACCATGACGCCATAATAGACAGAGATACTTTTGACAAGGTGCAACTTCAAATTAGGAGCAGGGGACTTAAAGAGGGCGTGCGCTATTCGAATCGATACGCTTTTTCGGGCAGGCTGTCTTGCGGACACTGCGGTGCAAGCCTTATTAGCCGTACACGCTTGTCCAAAGACAAATCACGTAATATCCATCGCTGGCAATGCTCCCAATATTACAAATACGGCCCGAAGCATAAAGATGAAAGAGGCTGCGAAAGTGAAATGATTCGCAATGAGATATTGGAACGTGTCTTTTGTTTTGCTTTATCGGATATAGCGCAAGACAAAGAGGCGATTGTTGACGAGTGTGTGGAGCTGGTTATTGGTACATTGGGTCTTGACAGTGCAAAAGATGACCACGCCGAAACCCAAAAAGAGATTAACGGCATTAATAAACAATTGGGAAGGGTGATAAGTCTTTGCATCAAGGGCTTGATTAGCGAAGAAGAGTTGGAAGAACAAAGAAAGACATTGGACAGGCAAAAGTCTGCCTTTGGAGACAAATTGCTGCTGCTGTCCAAAAACATGTCTATGACCAGCGAACGAGAAGTGCTTCGCGACAGGATAAAAGAGCGCATAGGCGAAATTGTATGTGCTGAAACATTTAGTGAAGATGTGGTAAAAGAAATGCTTGACAAAATAGTGGTTTATGGCAAAGATTGTTTTGAAGTGCATGTTAAGGGGTGTGTGTAGTTTGTGTCGTGAATTCCTCTCCATGCTATTGCGTCCTTTACACACAATGCCATCTAGTTGATGACTACAATACAAAAGCTGTCTCTTGTGGAAACAACCCGTGGGCTTTGGCCTGCGGGTTGTTTACTTTTGTCCCCTGTCGTGATAAGATAGCGGGGGAGGGGATGACCATGGGAGACATCGAAAAGTTAGCCCATATAATTAGGAACAGCAAAGGTACGGTGTTTTTTGGTGGGGCCGGGGTGTCTACGGAAAGCGGTGTGCCGGATTTTCGCTCGGAGCGGGGATTGTACGCAGCCCGGGAGAAGTATGGCCGCTCGCCGGAAGAGATGTTAAGCCGGGATTTTTTTGATGAAAAGCCGGAGTTGTTTTTTGAATATTACAAAGAAAATTTGATACACTTAGAGGCCCGGCCCAATGCGGCCCATGTGGCATTGGCTAAGCTGGAGGCCAATGGGTTGCTGGAAGCAGTGATAACCCAAAATGTGGACGGGCTGCACCAAGCGGCGGGCAGTGTGAATGTGATAGAGCTGCACGGGGCAAATAGCCGGCAATATTGCGTGGGTTGCGGGGAAAACTATGCTCTGGAATATATTTTGCGGCGGGAGAATTGTGTGGGAACGGTGCCGCGGTGCGCAAAATGCGGCGGCATGGTGCGTCCCGATGTGGTGTTGTATGGCGAAATGCTGAAGGATAGGGACATACAGGTGGCCCATGGTGCCATTGCCGCGGCGGATTGCCTCATCATAGGCGGTACATCCCTGGCGGTATATCCGGCGGCTGGGTTGACCCATTATTTTGGCGGCAGCCATATGGTGCTGATAAACAAAAGCCGGACGGCGTATGACAGCGCGGCGGATTTGGTGATAAATGAGAGTATAGGGGAAGTGTTGGCGGGGGTTGTGAGGGAGTTGCGCTTATAATGGTGTTTACGGGCGCAGCAAGCAGCGTCTCTATGGTATTGTAATTGCTACCGACTGCGGGCGACCGAAGGTAGTTGCCCCTACGATATCGTTATTCCGGGTTTGGCTCGGGGTCTTCACGAGATAAGGTGGCAAAATGTTGCCCGGCATTAGGGCTGTGCATCACAAAGGAGGTTGTTTTGACTATGATTGAAATTAAAGGAAAGCATAACACGGCGATATGTTATTGTGACGAGGTGGAAAAGACGGCGGTGGATCAGATACGGACGCTGTGTGATTTGGAGGAATTTGCGGAGTGTAAGATTAGGATAATGCCGGATGTACATGCGGGTATGGGCAGCACCATTGGCACGACCATGACCATAAAGGACAAAATTGTGCCCAATATGGTGGGTGTGGACATTGGCTGTGGCATGGAAACGGTGGAGATTGCGGAGAAGGGCGTGGATTTTGAGCAATTGGACCGGGCCATACGTCGGAATATTCCATCCGGGCGGGATGTGCGCAAAAGCCATCATGTGCTTAATGAAGAAATTGGTTTGGACAAGCTAAGGTGCAAGGCGGCGTCGGATTTGAAGCGGGCGCGGCTTAGCATTGGCACACTGGGCGGCGGCAACCACTTTATAGAGGTGGGGCGGGCCGATGATGGGCGGCTGTTTGTGGTGGTGCATTCCGGCAGCAGGCATTTGGGCAACCAGGTGGCCAAATATTATCAAGACCGGGCCATTGCGGAGCTTAAAGGGCCGGGTATGAAGGTGCCGCGGGATTTGGCATATGTAACCGGCCAGCTTTTTGATGATTATTTGCATGACATGAAGCTGGTGCAGTATTTTGCCGTGCTCAACCGCAAGGCCATGATAGATGTGATATTGACGGAGATGGGGCTGACGGCGGTTGAGGCCTTTACCACCATACACAATTATGTGGA
>WQVZ01000079.1 GCA_009785595.1 Defluviitaleaceae bacterium
CCGTGTTCGGCCCATTTTTCCGCCAGTTTGTTTATACCCAAAGAGTCGCTTGACATATGTCCGGCAACAATAACATTGCCTATGCGTTGCTCTTTTACGGCTTTTACGTCTTTTTCCGGGATGTGCATTAATATCAGGGTGCCAACGCCGGCTTCAAAGAATTCTTTAGTAATATCCGGGCCGGGGCCGGTAAGGCCGGACATAAGCACATGGATTTTGCCGGCATAGCTGTCTTTGGAGCCAACACGTATGGCGGGCTTTCTGGCAGAGTTTTTGTATTCGCCAATTTCTTCTAGGGCTTCCACAATGTCTTGCAGCTTGGTTTCCGATTTACCCGCAAACTTTGCGTCCAAGAAGTTTTGCACAATTTCTTGGCCGATGAGGTCTGTCGGGGTATGTATGCACATATATGGCATACCCAGCAGCTTTGCGGCACTTTCTGACCGGCGTGAGTTTGACACATGCATATTAGAGGTAAGCTCTTCTTTGCGTTCGGACAGCAGTTTTTGGCTTCTGTTGCGCGGTATGCCAAGTTTCTCCAGCATATCAATATGTTCATCCAACACATGCACCATATCTACATTGGTGTTTCTGGGGTGGTGGCTGACAACACAGTCGTACCCCAGCTGTTTTGCCAGCAAAAGCTCCGCCGTGTCCATGTCAACGCCAAAAAGTACTTTCTTTATGCCTTCGCCAGGGACAAGTATGCCGCAGTCTGCGGGCATTTTGTCCAATTTGGCCTCTTTAATGGCAATGTCCATCAGTTGTTGTGTGTTCATACACAGTTCCTCCTCAGGAAAGTAATCAATAATAACAACAATTATATCAGCATTTTGCCCGTTGTGCAATTCTTTTTGTAGTTTATAAAAAAGCCGTAAAAGGGGAATGGGCCTCTCCGAAGAGAAGACCCATTGTTAGTGCTAAAGCACCAGTTGCTAGACAAACACATTGTAACACAATTCGAGATACATGTCAAGAGTTTTTTTCATAAAATTTTATATTTTTTCAGAATCTCATAAAACCGCTAAAAAACGGCATTTGGCAGGGGATGTACTAAACATCATGCTGTTTTCATAGAATTTTAGAGACGTATACAAAGGGGGCCACCCATGTCTTTTACTCTTACCAAAAAAACATTAATAGCAGGGGCACTGACCCTTACTGCCGCCAATATAATAACCCGTCTGATAGGTTTTGCCTATCGCATATTTATGGCAGGGGCCATCGGGCCGGAGGGTATGGGGCTGTACCAGCTTATAATGCCTATATATTCTTTGGCGTGGGCCATTTCATGCTCTGGCATTACAACCACTTTGTCCCGCCTGGTAGCCGCCGAGCAGGCCAAAGGCGAATACGGCAATATGCGGCGGCTGTTGCGGCTGTCCTTGTTTATCACCACCGGCATTTCTCTTGCGCTTACAGTTGTGCTGTTCTTTTTTGCAGACTTTATAGGCACGGGCATAATGAACGACGGGCGCATTGCGCTGTCCCTGCGCATATTGTCCGGGGCTATAGTGTTTATGGCGGCAGGATCGTGCATACGGGGGTATTTTTTGGGCCTGCAAAAGACCACCGTGCCCGCCGTAAGTCAGGTTGTGGAGCAGCTGGCCCGCATGACCATAATATTAATGTTGGCGGGGACTTTTATACCCCGCGGGCTGGAATATGCGGCGGCGGCGGCGGTTATAGGTATTGTGGCGGGGGAAGCTTTGTCCTTTGTATACGTCTACATAGCATACAGGCGCCACAAAAGCAAAATGCCAACCAAGCCACCTATGATGACACAAAACCAGGTGTTGTTTGCCATATTGGCCATGGCCGCGCCTCTGACGTTAAACCGTATTTCGTCCTCGTTTTTATCTGCTGTAGAAAATGTGCTGATACCCGCCAGATTACAGCTGTGGGGCCACACGCCGGAAGAGGCTATGGCCGTCTTTGGTAAAATTACGGGCATGGCCATGCCGCTGATATTTTTTCCATCGGCTATGCTTACCGCCCTGTCCATCACCCTGGTGCCGTCTATTTCCGAAGCCATGGCCCTTGGCCATATGCGGCGTATAAATTCAACCATATCAAAATCCATTGTGTTTACCAGCATCATTGCCTTTGGGGCGGGCCTTATTTTTGTGGTCTTTCCTCATGAAATAGGCCGCATTGTCTATCGGCAGGATTTGGGATATATGTTGCTGGTGCTGGGCCTTATGTGTCCCTTTTGGTACCTTAACATCACATTTAACGGTGTGCTAAACGGCCTGGGCGAACAGGTTTTTATCTTCCGAAACAGCCTGCTGGCATCCCTTATCAATATTGCCTTTGTATACTTTTTGGTACCCATATATGGTGTATCTGCCTTTTTGGCGGGCTGGTTTGTGGGACTTATCATCATAACTTTCTTCGACATCAGGCGCATAAAACGGGTGACGGATGTGGCCCCGCAAATATTACGCTGGTTTGCAAAGCCTGCCCTGGCAGCAGCGGCCAGCGGTCTTATTGTCAATTTTCTGCATAACCAGTATTTTCATGCCCTGGGCGAAGTGTGGGGCGTGGTTTTTTCTCTGTTCTTGCTGATGGGCTTGTATGGTGTGTTTGTGATATTGCTGGGAACTATAGCCATTGGCGACATCAAGCAGATGCTGGGGATAAAGTAGGGGCGGCATTCTGCCGCCCGGTTCTGGGGCCGTCCTCGGTCGCCCCTTAAAGAAGTAGTCATACCCCGGCTTGTCCGGCATATACTTTATCCATAATATACAAAGGGGAGATTTTATGAACTGGCACAGCAAAAGCGCAGAGTTTGCCCTGGCCCAAAACAGGGTTGACCGTAACGATGGGCTGGACGAGCATCAGGCCGTGCGGCGGCGGCAGGAGCACGGCCGTAATATGATAGAAACCAAGCGGGATGCGCCGCTTATTATACGATTTTTTAAGCAGTTTAACGACTTTATGGTTATTGTCCTTCTTTTTGCGGCAGGGCTTTCTTATTTTGCGGGCTGGATGCAGGGAGAGCCACGACTGACTGACCCACTGATAATTTTGTTTATTGTGGCACTTAATGCCGTGCTAGGGCTGGTGCAGGAAAGCAAAGCCCAAAAGGCACTGGCGGCACTGAAGGAGATTTCTCAGCCCGAGGCCAAGGTGCTGCGCGGCGGACAAGCTGTGGTTATGCGCGTAGAAGATATTGTGCCGGGGGATATTGTGTTTTTAGAAACCGGAGATATTGTACCCGCAGATTTGCGCCTGTTGACAACAATAAACCTGAAAGCCGAAGAAAGCGCGCTGACAGGCGAATCTGCCCCGGTGGAGAAAGACGCAGAAGCTGTAGTGAATGACAATTCCTCCATAGGTGACAGGATAAATATGGCCTTTTCCGGCTCTTCCATTACATACGGCCGTGGTATGGGCCTGGCTGTTGCCACGGGCATGGCCACAGAAATGGGTAAAATAGCCAGTCTTATCATGGAAGAAAAAGCACCGGAAACGCCCCTGCAACGCAAACTGGCAGAAACAGGCAAGGTGCTGGGTATTGCGGCATTGCTCATCTGCGCCGCAATTTTTGCCATAGGCATTTGGCGGCAAATACCCGCCATGGAGATGTTTATAACATCCGTATCATTGGCAGTGGCAGCTATTCCCGAAGGCCTTGTAGCCATCGTCACCATTATGCTGGCCATTGGTGTACAGCGCATGGCCCGACGCAATGCCATTATACGCAAATTGCCCGCTGTGGAGACCCTGGGCAGTGCCACCGTAATTTGTAGTGACAAAACAGGCACACTGACCCAAAACAAAATGCGTATTGTAGAGGTATCCAACGGACACAGTACCCTACGCAAGGACAGCCCCGTAAGTATAGACATTATCAAGCTGGGGGCGTTGTGCAACGACAGCATTGTCAGCGGCGGCCAGGTATTGGGCGACCCTACCGAAGCGGCTTTCATCACATCTTTGCTGGGTTTTGGGCTGGACAAGCAAGGCCTGGAGACGGAAAAACGACGGCTGGCAGAGGTTCCTTTTGATTCCAAACGCAAGCTGATGACCACCATACATGCCAGCGACGAGGAGTATATGGCCATAACCAAGGGTGCGCCGGATGTGCTGATAAACCGCTGCACGCATTATTATGACAACGGACAAGTTATGGCCCTTAGCAGCCAGCGGCGGGACGAAATATTGCGCCATGTGGCCAAAATGGCAGACAGGGCCCTACGGGTGCTGGCGGTGGCTTTTAGGCAGTTAAACCACCTGCCTACAGGGCCGGAACTTGCAGATATAGAGCAAAAACTGATTTTTGCCGGGCTGGCGGGCATGATGGATCCACCGCGGCCAGAGGTACGCGGTGCCGTGGCCACCTGCAAACAGGCAGGCATACGCCCGGTGATGATAACCGGCGACCATCCAGCCACAGCCCTTGCAGTGGCCCGCTCCATCGGCATAGGAGAACGTGATGACATAGCCGTTACCGGGGCGGACATTGCGGGTTTTTCTCCCGATGAACTGGAAAACGCCATAGAACATACCGCTGTTTTTGCCCGGGTGTCGCCGGAGCATAAAGTGCGCATTGTTAAGGCTTTCCAGAAAAAAGGCCATATTGTGGCCATGACCGGCGATGGGGTAAATGACGCCCCGGCCCTAAAGGCGGCGGATATAGGCTGTGCCATGGGCATAAACGGCACAGAAGTAGCCAAAGGGGCAGCAGATATTGTGCTGACAGACGATAATTTTGCCACAATCGTCCACGCTGTGGAGGAAGGCCGCGGCATACTTACCAATATACGCAAGGCCGTACATTTTCTGCTGTCTTCCAATGTAGGCGAAATCATCACCATATTTGTAGCCATATTGCTGGGCTGGCCGGTGCCGCTTTTAGCCATACACCTGCTGTGGGTTAACCTTGTAACAGACTCATTGCCCGCCATAGCCCTTGGTCTTGACCCCACAGACCCCGGCATAATGAACGGCCGGCCGCGCACATCGCGCACGGGGTTGTTCCATCGCAAATTATGGCAGCGCATTTTCCTGGAAGGCGGCATGATAGGTATGTTGTCCCTAATAGCCTTTGGCGTGGGCGTCACGTACTTCGACACCGGCGACGGCGTAACCATGGGCCGCACCATGGCCTTTGCCACCCTGTCCATATCCCAGTTGGTACACGCCTTTAACATGCGCAGCGAAAGCTCTATCTTCCGCATACGCCTTTTCGAAAACCGCTATCTGGTTGGCGCGCTGTTTGTGGGCATCATTCTACAGGTCAGCGTAATATCCATAGCACCCATTGCCAATGTCTTCCGGGTTATGCCCCTGGCGGCCGAAGCGTGGCTGGTGGTAGCACTGCTGTCACTGCTGCCCATAATTATTGTGGAGATTGAAAAATTCCTGATAAACCCACGACAGTTGCGCCAAAAGCAAAAAACCATTGACGCCGCGTGATACTTATTGTATATGCGATATGCACAA
>WQVZ01000080.1 GCA_009785595.1 Defluviitaleaceae bacterium
ATCCGGATTATCGGTAGCGGCAGGCAATGTGGCATAAACCGAATTGGTTGTGTTGCGCAAAAAGCGCTCCATAAACTGAAAATGCTCTGCGCGCTGGGCTGCGTAATTTAAGAAATGGCTGGCTGTTGAGATGAAAGGCCGTGCGGGAGCAGGGGTACCGGTAAGTGCCGATACTGTAAAAGTATCACTGCGCCCGGTTAAAACGCCAACAAAAGCAAGGCCGGGGTTTTCTGTTTCCAGGGCATCAAGTGCAGTGTTTATGTTGCCCACATTAGGGTTGCCGCCGGTTGCTCTTACAATTGCCACAACATTTCCTGTGGTGTCCAGTGGTAGCACAAGATTTGGGAGGGTTCCCAGGTCAACCAGGCTGACATTACCATCCACACGTTGAAACGCATCTACGTTAGGGAAGGCATTGCCAAGAATATCCGGCAAGCCGCCGCCAAAAGTAAGTCTGCCGTTCCAGAGGGTGCTAAGGGCGTTGCCGTGGGCCGCGCCCCTGCCCTCGATGAAGTGCGTAACACCTTCTATGCCAATGATTTCATTGAAACGGGCGTAGACATAACGGGCGGCGTTATATTCGTTTTGGCTACCCCAAAAACGCTGGCCATGTCCCACGACCAGGTTCCACATATCCCGCTCCATCTCGCTTCTGGGCATGGGATTGCCAAAGGCATCCAAAGGCACCCTGTTGCGGCCCTCCGGCGTCCATGTGCCCTCGGACGCTCTTTGTAATGTTTCGGTTAATATGTACTCAAATTCCTCTGCGGCGGTCATCCGCTCTCTGTTGTAATAGTATGGGTCGCTTTGGGATGTTTCCGATGCGAATACGGCGAAAGCACCAACCTGTAGCATCATCACCAAAGTCAACAGCCATGCCAACAACATCTTCATGGGTTTGCGATAGATCATAAACAACCTCCTTATTTTTTTATCTAACTCTGGATTATACCACAATTAGAAGGATAATGGAAGATAAAAGTTTGTCTTTGCTATCGTCTTTTTCTTGATGGCTTCATTGTGCTATTTTTTGCCACTGGTTGCTTCGCCGGGCGTATCAATGCTTTGGGGTCATGACCTATCAAATCCTTGCGCCCTGCCCTGACTAGGGCATTTTTTACTATTTCGTAATTATTTGGCAGCCTATATTGCATCAACGCCCGCTGGGCAGCCTTGTCCCGCTGGGTTTTGGGTACAAACACTTTTTTCATCGTGCGCGGGTCTAGTCCTGTGTAATACATACATGTGGAAAGGGTGCCCGGCGTTGGGTAAAAATCCTGTACTTGCTCGGGCTGATGGCCCACGCTTTGCAGATATTCTGCCAGCTCTATGGCATCATCCAAATTGCATCCGGGATGGCTGGACATTAGGTATGGCACCAAATGCTGGTCTTTTTTTAGTTTTTTGTTTACGGCCTCATATTTTGCGGAGAATTTTTTATACTCATCAAAGCCCGGCTTGCCCATATTTTCCAACACTTTGCCCGAAACATGCTCCGGTGCCACTTTTAGGCGGCCGCTTATGTGATGTTTGCATAATTCCTGCAAAAAAGCATCCCCTCGCGGGTCGTGCGACATATAGTCGTATCTTATGCCAGAACGCACAAACACCTTTTTTACTTTGGGCAACTCCCGCAAAGATTTCAGCAATTTTAGATAGTCTGCGTGGTCAAATTTAAGGTTTGGGCAAGGTTTTGGGGCTAGACATTGTCGCTTACACGGCACGGGACTTTCTTTGCTCCATCTATCACAAGGAGGCCGCCTAAAATTAGCCGTGGGGCCGCCTACATCGTGGATATAGCCCTTAAATGCAGGGTCGTGGGTAAAATTAACAGCCTCGGCAATGATAGATTTATGGCTACGTGCCTGCATCGCTCTGCCTTGATGAAAACCTAACGCACAAAAACTGCAACCGCCAAAACAGCCACGCTGGCCGGTTATGCTGAATTTTACTTCCTCTATGGCGGGCACACCACCGTCGCTTTTATACATGGGATGATAATCCCTGGCATATGGCAGCGTATATGTTCTGTCCATCTCTGCCGTGGTCAAGGGCGCTGCGGGCACATTTTGCACTACATGCACAGTGCTGTAATCCTCCACCAATATTTTTGCTGTCAAATAATCCGTATTGTGATATTGCAACATAAAACTTTTGGCATATTCCTTTTTTGCCGTCGCTGTATTGTCTTTTATGTTCCTAAATGACGGTAAAATTAAGGGTTCGTCCAAAAATGAGATGTCCTTGGTCTTAAACACCGTGCCGGGGATAAAAGTGATGTGCTGCACCTCAAGTCCACTGGCCAGGGCCTCAGCAATCTCGACAATTTGCTGCTCGCCCATGCCATATACCAACAAATCTGCCGCGCTATCCAGCAAAATAGACCGCCGCACGGCATTGTCCCAATAATCATAATGGGCCAGGCGGCGCAAGCTGGCCTCCAGACCGCCTATAACGATTGGTATGTCTTTATAAACTTCGCGTATCTTATTGCAGTATACAATGGCGGCGCGGTTTGGCCTTTTGCCCAGCTGTCCACCGGGAGAATACGCATCGCTTTTACGCTTGTGCAACGATACCGAATAATGATTAACCATAGAGTCTATATTGCCGCCCGTCACCAAAAAAGCCAGACGGGGACGGCCAAATTTGGCGAAGTCCGTGGCGGTTTTCCAGTCCGGCTGGGGCAAAATGGCCACGCTAAACCCACGGGATTGCAACACCCGTGCAATTATGGCCGCCCCAAAGGACGGATGGTCTACATAGGCATCGCCCGTCACCAGCACAAAGTCTGGCTGGCCTGTTATTTCCTCTGGGGTTGTGGGCAAAAATAGCATCAAACCAGTCCTTTCAAAGAAAGGGTATCCGCCCTTTTTCTCTCTAGCTCATCAAGCATTTTTTTGACAGAGCAATTATTTTCGGGGCTTAGCATACCAAAGGCATGGTGTGCGTACAGATACAAAAATTTAGCAACATGGGCAGTTGCAATTGCTTCGCGGTCATCGTCCATATGGCGCGCACAAAGCATAAGTGTTTCTACAGGGTTTTGCACTTTAGATATTGCAGGCTGTATATATGAAAAATCAATCTTTTTCATGCCATATTTTTTCCAAAAATAAAGATAAGAAAAATCATCACTTTTTATATGTGCCGGGTCTTCTATTTCAATAATGAGCCATTCCACGACCTTGTTGCGGCTATTACAAATACGCTCCTTTGTAAATTCCAGCATGGCTGTTGCCAGCCCCTTACCTCGGTACTCTTCGGCAACAACGATAAATTCAATTGCCAGTGTTTTTATATCCCCAAAATAATCATAAACAATCCCGCCTGCGATCTCATCACCACTGCAAAACAGCAAAACGCGCACATACATATCGTCAGTCCTATACTCGGCAATGGTGCTTAAAAAATCATCGCACCTAACACATTCGTCTGCGTGGGTGAAAGCACGGACATATACATCGTTATAAAACCGCGCAAACAATTCCAAGCTCTCTTCGTTGCCGGGGCTCACCTCGACACATCTAATATTTTCCGGCAAGATAAAGTTCATAAAAATCTCCTTTGTGTTGTGTGTAATGCCTGCCCTATTTTTGACCCTGCTTCTTGATGGGGGCGATCCACATAGGTATCGCCTGTCGCCAGCACAAAGCCCGACTGGCCTGTTATTTCCCTCTGGAATTTTTGGTGAAAATGGCATAACAGGCGGTAAAATGCCACCCCTACGAGGTACGGCACACTTGATATTCGGTAACAACGCCGGCTATCTGCAAATTCATATTGTAAAATGCTTGCAGGGGATGGTCAAAAACGCACCATTATTGATTTTAAACCCGAGTTTCTCGTAATAACCGGATATTTCTTTGCTTGTCCCCACCAGCCATTCCGACATGGGATAATGTTCAATGCACCGCCGTACCAATTCGGTGCCTATACCCATGTTTTGATATTTCGGCAAAACAAGCAGATCATAAATTATAGATCTAAACATTTTGTCGCTTAGTACACGCACGGCTCCAACAAGGTGCTCATCATCCCATGCAGAAATTACAATGGTGGAATTGACAAATGGTCTGTTATAATTTGTCAGCATTTCCGGAGTCTCCAAGCCATCTGACCAGCCCACGGATACGAATAATTGTTGCAGTTGTTCCGGTGGCAAATCTTTTTTCATGTTATCATAGGTAATATTCATGGCATCCTCCCAAAGCCGGGCGAACAAAGCTCGTCCCTACTTTTTGGCTCTGCTTCTTGTGGTCGCATCCAGAATTTTCTTGCGTATGCGCAAATTAACCGGCGTAATCTCCAGCAACTCGTCCTCGGATATAAACTCCAGACATTGCTCCAGACTCATAATCTCCGCCGGCACCAGGCGTAGGGCATCATCACTGCCGGATGCGCGTACATTGGTCAGCTTTTTTTGCTTGCATATATTCACTTCCATATCATCAAAGCGCACGTGGCGGCCTATTACCATGCCTGTGTACACCTTGGTGCCGGGGGTCACAAACAGGCTGCCCCGCTCTTGGGCGTTGTACATGCCGTATGGTATGGCCTCGCCGGTCTCGAAGGATATCAACGAGCCCTGGGGTCTTTCCGGTATATCGCCTTTATAAGGAGCAAAGCCGTCAAACAGCGTGTTCATGATGCCATTGCCCTTGGTGTCGGTCAAAAATTCTGTGCGATAGCCAATAAGGCCGCGGGCGGGTATGCTAAAGTCCAGGCGGGTGTAGCCGCCCTTGGATGTGCTCATTTGTTGTAGCTCGCCACGGCGGCTGCCCAGTTTTTGTATAACCACGCCGGTAAATTCCTCGGGCACATCAATTGTCACGGCCTCCATGGGTTCGTGGCGCTTGCCGTCTATGTTTTTATACAGCACCACGGGCTTTGACACTTGAAATTCGTATCCTTCCCGCCGCATGGTTTCTATTA
>WQVZ01000081.1 GCA_009785595.1 Defluviitaleaceae bacterium
CAGAGCCGCATGGAGCAGACAAATCCACTTTACCCGGCGGCGGAAAAAATTCTGCAAGATATTTCAATGCATTGCCTGATGGGAAGATATTGTTACCTTCGGTTGCGTTAATGCCTTTATCGGCAAATATTTTTAACAAGCGTTTTGTTTCTGCATTATAGTGATTATCGGCCGCCTCGTTGACAACCCAGGCCGGATGCACCTGCAATGAAGGCACCCCATATGACAAAAGAGCTTCTGCAAACTGCACCACCGGGTCAAGGGGGATAAATTCTTGATGGAACGCATCTATGGATAACAAAATATCATTTATGCCAGAATCGCAAAGTAATTTTGCGACCTTGTCAGTTTCACCCCCATCCGTTGCGAAAAAGCCATTTGTGATAATTTGCCGATTCAGAATACCACAATCGCGGGCGGCGGCATGAATTTTTGCAACAGTATCGGCAAATAAAAGGGGTTCGCCGCCAAAAGTCATGACAGACTCTATAGAAAATCGCTTCGACAGCTTTTTAACTGCGTCAACAGCCAAATCAACATTTATACCATCGTCATCAGGACGTTCCCCGCAGGAGCAATGCTTACAACGCCCGCTGCATGTATTGGTTATCACAAATTCAATCCGGCTAAGCTTCATATAGTAGCTCACCAGAACACCACCCCATCTTGCTATTTTGTATACCGCTGCTTGTCCTTCGGCACAACACATGTACCACTGGCCCGGCACACCACAATAGGCTCCGCCAGAGCCTCCGCCGCCGTGACGCCTGCTTCCGGCATGGGACGTATCACCTTGCGGGCTTCAAAGGTCATTTTGCGTGAAGAATTACCCACAGACACAATCTCCCCCGTAGCCTCAATGTAATCCCCGGCATACACAGGGGCCAAAAACTGCACATCATCATAAGCAACAAACAGCCCCTCGTCACCATCATGACGTATCAGCAACTCCGTGGCCACATCCCCAAAAAGCTGCAACATCCGTGCCCCATCCACTAAATTTCCCGCATAATGGGCATCATTCAAGCCCATGCGCATCCTTATCATGCTCAAAACCGCCATCTCCTCTCAAAAAAACAATAAAAGCGCCATCATGTACGGTGTGTACATAAATAGCGCTCAATGCAAGTCGCATCACAGTGGTACCGCGCTGGGCGGCACCCCCAAGAAAGCCCGCAGGCGTGCGGACACCTTTCGGCAGGCATCCATTAGGCTTTGTCCTCGGCCACGCCCGGCCTTAGCATACAAAGCTTACCCAATTAACCTGCAACCTCTATTGGTTATTCAACTGCATATATTATAAATTATCGCCCGACCTTGTGTCAAGGGCTTTTGCGGATATTTCGGGCAACTGAGGACGATCGCCCCTACAGGATTATAGCGTGACTGCATTGCAGCTATTTATATCAGGCAGAATTTTAATTTTAACACGACCCTCCAGCAGCAATTTATGTAAAAGATTTTTACCCTTGTCTTTGTTGTCAAGGGTGTCGCCATAAGCAGTTATCAATTTATAAACCCCATCCGTTGCATCACGCATTATTTCTGCCCTTTTGCGCTCGTCGTAAACAGTGAAATAAAATTGCAACATCACCTTGGGGCTATCATATGCAAAGTCACCGCCATAAAGATTGTAATGATCGAAGATGCTCTGAAAATATGAATAATCGGCCTTCCCCAATGAGTGCCCATAAAACTTAATTTTATCTACGTCTTTTGGCAATGCGCTGTCGGAACTGTGCTGCAACATTTTCCTGTGCATTTTGGTAAAAATGTGCGCATCAGGTGCCAATTTTTTTTCGGTCGCATCCACTCCAAATATAATATTGTCCTCCTCACAAGTGCCGTGGACATTTGTGACGCTTTTGATCATAGCACTTAACTTATTGGGAGGATCGAAGCTAAATGGATTGGTGCAGTTAAAATTAATAATGCTAATGTCTTCGTCATCCACCATCATATCCATCAACTTGGCGGCGTTGGAAAAATAACCTTCGTTGCTTGATACCTCTGCTTTTGTATATTCAGAAAACTGGCGTTCAAACGCTATCAATTCATCCAAAAACCAGTATGGGTTAAAAACCTTACTCATCCCGCTTGCGATACGTTGTATAATGTATATAGTTTCGCTATTTTTGATGGTAGTCAGACTGCGCCATGCCCGGTCTCTGCAATAATCAAGGGCATCTCTTTGCCAAAAACCCATAGGCGAGAGACTTAGGTGCCGTGGTGCTTCTAGCAGCTTCTGCAAGCTACCCTCAACATCTATCCACCCCGAACCCTTAGGCGGACTACTCAAAAAATGAACCGCCCAAAGATTATCATTTGCCCGTGCATCGTCCTGCCGCAACCACTCAAAAAAATCCGCATAACTTGA
Source organism: Defluviitaleaceae bacterium (assembly GCA_009785595.1). Lineage (GTDB taxonomy): Bacteria > Bacillota > Clostridia > Lachnospirales > WRAX01 > WQVZ01. Next base: position 2,378 of record WQVZ01000081.1, read on the forward strand.
CTTTAGCCCGCACTGCAAGTCAAAGCCATTGCCAATAATCATCAATGTACTGCCAACACTCATTATTTTCCTCCGCTGTTTAACACATCACACCCAAACCTTCATCCACAATAAGCACGGCCTCCGTGGCCTCTTGCACCTGCTGCATAGTATATTGGGGGTTTATCTCCTTCAACCGCAGGCCATCGGTTGTCACTTCTATCACGCCCATCTCGGTAATAATCAAATCCACAGCACCCGCCGCTGTCAGGGGCAGGTTGCACCGCTTTAATATTTTCGGCGCGCCTTTTACGGTATGCTCCATGGCCACAATTACCTTCTTTGCGCCGCTAAGCAAGTCCATGGCGCCGCCCATACCGGGCACCAGCTTGCCCGGGATAAGATAATTGGCTATATTGCCCTCTTCATCCACTTGCAACGCCCCCAGCACCGTCAAGTCCACATGGCCGCCCCGGATGATGCCAAAGGACGTGGCACTGTCAAAAAAGCAGCCGCCGGGCAAGATGGTGACAGGCTGGCCGCCGGCATTAACGATGTTTGGGTCAACATCCTCCGGGGCAGGCGCAGGGCCAAGACCCACAAAGCCATTTTCGGATTGAAAATGGACGGTGATGCCCGATGGTATAAAATTTGCCACCCGGGTGGGCAGGCCTATGCCCAGGTTAACCACGCTGTTGTCCGTAAGCTCCTTAGCAACACGTTTTGCGATAAAGTCTTGTACTTCTGATTTATCCACTACACTCACCTCTATCCACAATGTAATTAACAAATACCCCGGGGGTAGTCACATGGTTGGGGTGCAGCTGCCCTATTTCCACAACCTGTTGGGCCTCCACAATGGTAATATCAGCAGCTGCGGCCATCACATTATTAAAATTATTGGTGCTGCCGTGGTAGGCTATGTTGCCGTTTTTGTCCACAACAGAGCCAAAAATAACAGCAAAATCTGCCCGCAAAGGTTTCTCCAACAGGTATGTTATGCCGTCCACATCTACCTTTTGCTTGCCTTCTTCTACCAGCGTACCCAGGCCCGTGCGGGTAAGCACACCACCCAGGCCGTAGCCGCCGCAGCGTATTTGCTCCGCCAGCGTGCCTTGGGGCACAAGGTCTACAATAAGCTCCCCGGCGGTCATTTGGCGGCCGGTTTCTTTGTTAAGGCCAATGTGAGTAGCTATAAGTTTTGCGCACTGTTTGTTCACAATAAGCTTACCCACACCTTTGTCAATAAGGCCGGAGTCATTGCAAATAATGGTTAGATTTTTTACGTCTTTGGCCACAAGGGCATCTATAACGCCCTCGGCGGAGCCATTTGCCATAAACCCGCCAAACATTACCACCGCACCATTAGGTATCATGTCCACCGCTTGCTGTATGCTAATTAGCTTGCTCATATCATCACACTCTTTCTGAGTTTACGAAGCATCTTCCGGGCTTCCAACTTTTAAAGGCTTAAAATCTGCATACCCTAAATCTTTTGCAATCTCAAGCATTAAATCACTAAATATATTCAAATAGTCAATTATGTCTGCGTCTAAAAAAGCGTTTAGTTCAATTCTCTTTACAAGAGCTTCGTGGGCACTTCTAAATTTTTCTTGAGCCTCCAAAACTCTATTTTCTTTGTGAAAAACAATGGGAATTAAAGTTATTGCATCAAGAATAGCCACATCCGCATTTTTATCTCTGATGCCAGTTTTAAATGCCTTGATAAAAGGGAGCGAATTTTCAAAAAGAATCTTAAAAATCTCAATTTTGTCCTTCCTGCGGGCAGCCCTATCATGCAATTTTTGCGCCACAATAACCGCGAAAAAGGGTGAAAGAATTATCGCGGCAATGTTTATGATTTGAATAATATCCATTTTTACGCCCTCTCGACAATCATGGCCACACCCTGACCACCGCCCACACACAGGGTTGCCAAGCCATACCTTGCGCCCTGTCTGCACACTTGATGCACAAGCGTAACCAAAACACGCGCGCCGCTGGCACCAATGGGGTGGCCCAGGGCAATGGCCCCGCCGTTTACATTGGTTTTTGCTGCTTCCAGACCAAGTTGCCGCATAACAGCCAACGCCTGGGCGGCAAAAGCTTCGTTGGCCTCTATCAAATCCAAATCTCCCACAGAAAGTCCGGCCTTTGCCAGTGCTTTTTGGGCGGCAGGCACA
>WQVZ01000082.1 GCA_009785595.1 Defluviitaleaceae bacterium
GGCAATAAAATCGACCAAAAGCAGTATTTCCGCCACACAGGCTGGGTTGCCGGCGACATCAACACGCCCATAAGGGTTATGATGGCCAAAAAGCCCACATTTGTGCTTACCCACGCCGTTAAGGGCATGTTGCCAAAAGGTGTGCTGGGCAGACAAATGTTTAAAAAGCTGCATGTTTATGCAGGCCCGGATCATGTGCATGAGGCACAAAAGCCCGAAGTACTAGAATTTGACAACAAAGGTGTTAAACACTAGAAGGAGGATTTATTATGGCCCAAGCGAGATATTATGGCACGGGGAGACGTAAATCTTCCGTTGCCAGAGTGTATATTATGCCAGGAAATGGCAAAATAACCATAAACAAACGCGATATGGATGACTATTTTGGCCTTGAAACGCTAAAAATCATCGTGAAGCAACCCCTGGAGCTTACAGGCATGACAAGCAAATTTGATGTGTCCGTAAATGTCCACGGCGGCGGTTTTACAGGCCAAGCGGGTGCTATCCGCCACGGCATCACCCGCGCGCTGGTAGAAGCTGATGCAGATTTTCGCCCAGCCCTGAAAAAAGCAGGCTACCTAACCCGCGACCCACGTATGAAAGAGCGCAAGAAGTACGGCCTTAAAGGTGCCAGACGTGCGCCTCAGTTCTCTAAGAGATAATGTAATTACAAATCCGTCAACCTTTGGCGGATTTTTTATTGAGGGGTGTTATTTATGAAAAAATGGACTGTTGTTTGCATTTTAACTATATCAATAGCTTTGACGGGGTGCGTCGGGCCCGAAGAGCCTAGAGAAGCTACGCATCCAAGCTACGCGGGCACAATTGACGGCATAGAGATGCCCATCGCCCATTTCAATTTCTTTTACAATCAAGCATTTGAAGACCTTCTTTGGGCAGATGCCGCACCGCCTGAGATTATAGATGCAAGCGAATTTCATTGGACTACTGTTCAAACACTTGGAGTCGAAAGGGTTATGGCAATTGACGATAGCATTCTGCTAACACCTTTTCAGAAATTTAATGCAGTGACAGAATTTGATGTGGAATTAGATGAATTGGGGCTTAACCTTGATATGATGACCGAAGCAATGGAAATCGCCTTCAACAGCACTGTCGATCTGCATCTAACGATAAATCGTGCTGAGGAATTTGGCTTGTCCACAGCTGATGTGTATGACGAGCATGTGGAAATGTTCATGATGTTTCACAACCAGTCGCTTTTTATGTCAGACCCTAACATCGCGGCTCTTGGTTTTACTGATGAAACCTATAGGCAATTTGTGACATTGCAAATATTGCAGATATTAGTGCATGGGCATATCGCAGACTACCTTACGCCGCCAATCCCGGAAGAGGTGCTGGCACAGGCCTTCGAACAGTTTTTAGATGAAAATCCTGAATTTCTGACGCCAGAGGTTACACAAATAGACCTAGAGTGGCTAGAGGAAGACTTTAAACGAACCCATGAGGGACAGTTGCGGGAAGAATATTCTCAAGAGATGCTGGAGATGTGGCGGGCCGAAGCGGAAATTGTAAACAAAATTCCCTAGGGCCTGTTCCCACTATAAGAAAATGCAGATTTGTGGTCGATATTTCCGCCATTCTAGTGACGACGACAGTCCTCAGTTCCTTGATTGTCGCATAAATAATGTTCGTATGAAGCAGTGTCGGCTAAAGCCGACTAAAGGTTACGACTAAACTCGTTAAGTCGACTTCAGTCGAAATCTTTAGTCGGCTTTAGCCGACACTCGTTATCAGAGCAATTATTTATGCGCCACTCTCTTTAACCCCTATCATTTGGCGCTTTCCCCTGGGCTTCGTATTGCGCAACACATTCTGCCGCCCGTGCAGCACCATCATCCGCTATTTGCGCAACCGTCCGCAGAAGCAAATCTACATCATCTTCTGTATTGTAAATGCCAAAGCTTATGCGCACCATGCCTTTTGGCGGCTGGGCCTTGCCGCAAAGCTCGTGGGGGGCGGCACCTTCCAAGCGGCGCACATAGGGATGGGCGCAGAAGGCGGCGTGGCGCACGGCAATGCCCGCGCGGCAGGCCAGCTGGCTTGCCACATCCTCTGGTTGTCGCCCAATTATATTAAAAACAAGTATGCCCACGCGGTCAGCGATGTTTGTGCTATCCCCATACAACACAACATTATTTATTTTTGACAAACCCCCAAGGGCCTTGCCCAAAAGCTTTTGCTCGTGCCTTGCAATGCGTTTAAAGCCAATTTTTTTCAGGGTTTTCATTGCTGTCAGCATACCCACAATGCCGGGCACATTAGGCGACCCCGCTTCGTACAAATCCGGCACTTCGGCGTAAACCACGTCATCATCGCTTACCGTCACCACCATGCCGCCGCCGCAAAATTGCGGCATATGCGCCGCCAGCACGTCTTTCCGGCCAACAACGGCTCCGCCGCCATATGGCGAATACATCTTGTGGGCAGAAAACACGAAAAAGTCGATATCTTCATCGGCCTTGGGCCTGCCGCCCATGGAAAACTGCCTATGGGCCACTATCTGCGCGCCATCCACAATAATTTGCGCGCCATGTTTATGGGCAATGCGAGCAATTTCGTGGACATCGTTAACATAGCCCGTCACATTTGACGCGGCTGTCACCGTGACATATTTTGCCATGTTCTTATATTTGCCCCGCCGCAAAATTCTCTCAAAATCTTCCAAAACAAGCCTGCCGTCGGCATCCACCTCGGCATATTCCATATGGGCGCGGCCGCGCCACGGCAGGTCGTTTGCGTGGTGCTCCATCCGCGTGGAAACCACCAGCACATTGCCACCGGCCGTCAAAGCACTCGCCAGCTTATTTATGCCATCCGTAGTATTATTTGCATAAAACACAGTGTATTTATCTTCGTTGGCGCCAACAAAGTCCAAAATAGTTTTGCGGCCCTCTTCGTAAAAAGCGGAAGAATGCTTAGACTTTTGCCCCGTGCCGCGTCCAACAGAGCCATAATATCGTAAATGCCTTTGCACCGCGCGCGCCACATCTAAAAACGGCGGCGTGGTTGCAGCGTTATCTAAATTAACCCCGGGCAGCATAATGCCGCTGCCATGGGCAACCCAAGCGTCCAAGCCATACATTTCAACCATGCAAACCACCCCACAAACGTTCTGCTACATTTTATGCAGACAGCCCAAGGCTTGTGAGAAAGTCAATATTATCATTTTTTAAAGGCGTTTGTAAGGACCATGCCCGCCACAACAATAACGCCGCCGACAAAAGCCAAAGGGGGCATCCTTTCGCCCAGCCATATGAAGGCCATAAGGGCTGCGAGGAAAGGTGAAAGATATAGAAAGCTTGTTACATATACAGTTTTTTCAGATTTTTCCAGGGCGTAGCTCCAAAGCAGGTATGCAAAGGCGGCCGGAAAGAGGCCAAGGTAGATAACCACCATATTTGCGGACATTGGGGCGGCGGGAAGCTCTTGTATCAAGCTTGGTGTGAAAATGAGCATTGCAGCGGTGCCAAAGGCGATGGGATAGGCCGTAACCTGCATTGCGGTGTATTTGCGCAGCAGATGTTTTTGCGTTACAATGAAAACGCTGGCGGAGACGGCGGCAGATAGCAGCAGCAACACACCCATGTTTAGCTGCATTTCTGTTACTTGGGTTGCTGCGATGACGACGATACCCACAAAGCTTACGATGACGCCAATCCAAACCAATGCGCCCGCTTTTTCTTTTAAGAAGATGATGGACATGATAAGCGTAAATACAGGGGCGGCGGCTATGATAAAGCCGCTGATGCCCGAGGTCACCATATCCGTGCCCGTGTTGAAGGCCCACATATATAAAAACACGCCTGTAAAGCCCGCTGCCGCAAACTTTGGCAAATCTCTTTTTGCGGGTATTGGCACTTTTTTAATGGCGCAATAGGCCAAAAGCACCACCGTAGCCACCAAAAACCTAAATAGCATCAAAGCTTCCGGCGAAAAATAGTCCAGCGAAAATTTGACGGCAGGAAAGGCCGAAGACCAAAATAAAACCGTGGCACCGGCTGCTATGTAAGGTATTATCTTTGCGCGTAATGCTTTTGGTTGACTATCCATGGGCAATGTCTCCTTAAACTTTTTTCAATTATAGCACAAGTTTGCGCTCTTGTAAAAAACATTTGCAATAACAACCGGGCTTTGCTATAATAATAGAAAGGGCAACCGCAAAAGCGGTGGCCGTCAACTTAATGGTTAGAAAATAAACCGCTAGAATTAACGGCTCAGGCGGTTATTTTCTTTTTCTAGAAAATACGTCAATTATGTATATATGCAA
>WQVZ01000083.1 GCA_009785595.1 Defluviitaleaceae bacterium
CATTAACCATATGTGGGCCAACCCGGGTAATGTAAACCATATTGATGCCAATGCAAGAGGCAACTGGCAGCGTATATACCTTACAGTCACCCTTACAGGCCAGACCGTAGAAGTAGTACTTGTCAATGACTCCTATGTTCCTCAAATCTTCGGACTTAATGCCTTTAACAATGGTAACGACAATGTAGCCGGTATAGCCGGTACCATACGCATATGGACACAAATTAATAACGTTAACGCTCTTGTTCCGTATGAGGGCCTTACAGTAACCGCCACTCTCGACGATGGCACAACATGCGCTATGGAGTTTGTGCGTATTAACCGCCCATGGAACAACCAGGATTATGTTAATATGATCGATGTAAGAAAGACCAACGCCGATTGGGACTTTATTAACTTTACCGTAGAGCTTAACGGGCAAGCTGTGGAGCTTAGGCTGGTTAACAATTTGTTTACCCCCTAAGACCATAACACAATGAGATTTAAACACGTAAGCTTGAAACACCATGTATTTTGGGAGAGCAACAGCCCTAAAACAGTATTAACACTGATGGGCTGCAGGTTCTTTCGAGATGACCAAGCAATACAAATAGCCATAAATTGATATCGTAATCGTCTGATAGTATCACATGCCGAAGCAGTATTAAAACTGACGGTTGTTGATTATTGCGAGATGGTTAAGTGATGTCGATATACCGAAACACAAAACCACCCGTAGGGATTTGTTCTGCGGGTGGTTTTGTGTGTTTATGTGTCGATTTCGGGTTACGCTGCCTTTTCCTGGGTCATCATTTTTTCTATAAACACCCCATAGCCACGCAGGGGGTTTTGCACAAAAACATGGGTGACAGCCCCGACAATTTTATCTCCCTGCATGATGGGGCTGCCGCTCATGCCCTGGACTATGCCGCCGGAGCGGGCGATAAGGCCTTGGTCGGTAATACGCACCACCATGCCTTTGTCGGCCCCGGTGTCCTGGTTTATGCTTTCGATATATACGTCATATGGCTTTATGCCGTCGCCTTCTATGTTGGATAGGATTTTGGCGGGGCCTTGGTGTATTTGGTCGTGGCGGGCGGCGGCATATGTGGTTGTGGGCAGGTGCTCGTAGCTTTTGTTTATGTCTCCGTACAGGCCAAGGGAGGTATTTTTTCTTACGGTGCCAATGATGGAACGTTCGCGTATTTCGCCGATAAGCTCACCGGGGGCACCTTTTTTGCCTTTGCGCACGTCTATTATGCGGCTTTCCATAAGCTGACCGTGGCGGACGGGCATCAGCTTTTGGGTGTCTACATCACATATGCCGTGGCCCAGGGCACCAAAGCGACCTGTGGCCGGGTCGTAATATGTGATGGTGCCTATGCCCTGGGTAGAATCTCGCGCCCAACAGCCAATTTTGCGGTTGCCGTCATCCGCGCTTTTTACGGGGGTTATTTCTATGTTGTGGGTTGTGCCGTCTCGCAGCACCTCCAGGTTTATGCTGTCTTTGGCAGAATTTATAGCCTGGGCGAGCTGGGGCAGATTGTACATTGTGGTACCATCGGCCTTAACCAACACATCACCGGGCAGCAACTTGCCATCACTGGGGCTGGGCTGGCTGCCGTTTTCGCCCATCACTTTGTCTGTGCTTAAAATCATTATGCCATCGGTATAAAAACGTACACCTACTGTAATGCCAACGGGCACAATGTGTGTTTCCTTGGTGCTGTTGCCAAGACGGCGAGAAAGCTCTTCTGCCGAATCCTGGTTTGCGGTGATGGCGTCCTCGTAGAATATTTCTTGATAGGGATATGACTGAAAGCGAATGTACTCCCTAATGTTAAAGAACAAATGTATGAAAAGTGCCGCTATCAGTATAGTCAGCGCAAAAATAAAAAACCGCCTGGGGTTTGCCGCCAGGTTTTTCATGGCTCCACGTCCTTTGTCAGTTGGCAATGGTGCATAACCTGTTTCGCACAATTTTTATCTCGCTTTGCGACTTTCGCCGTTTCAAGAAAAACGCTTGAAACGGCTGTCGCGCAAAATTTGCTTCGCAAATTACGCTTGGAAAAATTGACTCAACAAGGGTTATGCACTATTGCCAGTTATCAAAATTATTCTGCCCATGGTTGGGCTTGATATACTGTCAAAAAGTATGGAAAATTAACATAAAATTCCAGGATGCAAAAACACTACATAATAGACCTGTTCGCAAACCGCTTCACACAATTTTTTCGCTAAAATGATGCTCAAAAATTGGTTTAGCAAGGTTTACGAGCAGGTCTGTTTTATCGCGAGGGTGCGGGTTGCGAGGTGCTATCCCAAAAACATCTTGCCCATAATCATCCTGCCCATGGCGGATATCATGGCATCTCTGTTGGTAAGGTTCCAATAAGAGTCGCTTATGGCCTTCCATGTGTCCGGCCCGATGATGCCATCTATAGGCAAGCCAAAAGTCTTTTGGAAAGCCTTTACCGCCGCCTGTGTTGCCGGCCCAAAGGTACCATCAACTGTCATTTTAGGTATATCTGAATAAGTGCAGGCAAGGGCATTAAGATAATTTTGCATTATGCGCACATTTTCGCCCTTTGCGCCTATTTTAAGAATTGTGCCGGGGTATGCCGGTGCCTCGTATGCCGGCGTCTGGGGCATCTGGGTGGCCTTGATATACTCCACCTCTCTTGCCGGTTGATTCCTTGGCGGTTGGGATGCTTTTTTATATTCCCGCACTATGGCATTCCAGGTGTTAAGGCCTATTACCCCGTCAATGCCAAGACCGAAAATGCGCTGGAATTCCCGCACGGCGGCGGCGGTGCCATTGCCGAATATGCCGTCTTCTGACAGGCGCGGTATGGAGGGATAACCATGACTGCTTATAACATTAAGGTACTGTTGCATCTTTAGTACATCTGATCCCCGGGAGCCCACACGCAATGCCGTGCCGGGATAAGTATCCGTAGCCAGCAGGTGATATTGCTCCATGATGCTGGCCCAGGTAGACGGCCCCACAATGCCGTCTACTGTCAAGCCAAACAGCCGCTGAAAGGCCATAACCTGCTCCCGGGTCATGGGGCCAAAAATGCCGTCGGCGGTGACTTTGGGGATAGACGGGAAAATCTCCGCCAGGGCATTAAGGTAGTTTTGCATAAGCTTTACACTGCTGCCGGTGGAACCCACTCGCAGCGGATAACCGGGGTAATCCTCCGGTCTGCTTGGTGGCACGGGTACAGTGTTGGCAATGCCGTGATATGCGTCATATAGTGCCCGCCAGGTAGCTGCCCCCACAATGCCGTCAGCCGTCAGACCAAATTCCCGCTGGAATTCCCGCACGGAATCCGCAGTCTGGTTGTCAAAGATGCCGGTTTCTATCACTCCCGGCACAGAGGCATAATATTGGGCAATGGTATTAAGCAAAAACTGCAACAGCACCACACTTTCTCCGCGTGCGCCTTGGCGTAAAGTGGTTGTCGGCGGATTTTTGCCAACTCCTATGCGTTGGCCTTCACTGCTAAGTTGGGCCAGCCGCTTTACCGCCGTATATATCCGCGAAATATAATTCCATGTGGCCCGGCCGATAACCCCATCTGCACCCAAATTAAATATCCGCTGAAACTCTCGCACGGCCGCCTCGGTGTCCGTACCAAAAATACCATTTGTTTCGGCAATAAGAGGTATGCCCGGAAAATCCCCACGTATGCGGTTTAAAAACAACTGCATAACCCGCACATATTCCCCGGTAGAGCCCAACCTTAGGGCATAGCCGGGATATGACTCCGTAATGCCGGTAAAAAGAAAACTCTCGGCTATCTCTATATCTTTGGGGTAATAATGCTTTAATATCTCCAGGGGCGTATAGCCTTGGTTAGCCAGAGCAAATAAAAACACCCCTGCCGGGAAAACCTTGACTTTACAGGGTTTGTCCGACAAAGCTCTTTCGTTGATTGGTATAATTATGTCCAAAACCAATATATTTAACAAAAGGGTTTTTGGGAGATAATGGAAATGGAAGAAGAAAAGAAAATAACTTTGCCAAAAGAATTACAAAGAGAGATGATAAAGTTTTTTTTGAAAACTTCCGTGCCAAAAAAGAAGAGGGAGAAAAACAATCTCATATCTGAAAATAAATCAGATAGGGGTAGTGGAAAATGAAGAGGGATGGGAAATCAATTTTACGTACAGCAATCTATGTAAGAGTATCGACGGAGGAGCAGGTGCAAGAGGGATTTTCGATAAGAGGACAGACGGAGAAGCTGAAGCAATATGCATTATTAAAGGA
>WQVZ01000084.1 GCA_009785595.1 Defluviitaleaceae bacterium
ACGCTCCAACCATAACGGCTTTACAACAAACCCCACTAAAGAAGGTTATACCTTTATGGGTTGGTATCTTGATGAAGGCTTTACAATGGCATTAGCAAGCAGAGAAGGCTTTTTGATGCCGGCTAGGGATGCTGTGTTGTATGCTAGGTGGCAAGTTGTGGAAGGTGAATAGCGGATGGCCGGAGGTGGTGGCCCGCGGGCGGCGAAACATCGCCCTTATAATTTGTCATCCCGGGCTTGATTCGGGATATGATTTCACATTTATAGGCGGCCATATAGGGTCGCCTTTGTTATTTTAGGGCATAATAAAAAATATGCCGGTGGGTGGGAACTTTTTGCCGCCGATGCGAGTCTAATAGATAAATAAAAGCCTGCCTAAAATCTATCTTCACACAATTTTTTACTCTTCGCTATCGTCGTTTTTGCGAAAAGCGTGCAAAAATGGCTGTCGCTTCAACATTTTGCTTCGCAAAATCCAGTGCTTTTGCGAAGCAAAAGTGGGCTACGCCCAGTTTGCCCAGAGGGCAAACCGCAAGGCTTAAAAATTGGTTCAGATTAGATTTTAGACAGGCTCTAAAACAAACAAGGAGGATTTTTGTATGACTAACAACAGAACTAAGATGTTTTTCGGGGCCTTTGCCGCGCTTACGCTGGCTTTGGGTGTGGCCCTGCTGCTTAGCCTGACAAGCCACGGCAACCCTCAATCGGCTTATGCCCAGGCTGCTGCGACAGCGGAACCTGCCACCATTACTGTGTCCGGCGTAGGTGAAATTATGGTTGCGCCGGACATTGTTACGGCGTCTTTCACCGTTAGCACCACCTATGTCGAGCCGGCCACGGCTCTGGTGCGCAATAATGCCACGACAGAGGCCGTCATTACTGCCATTAAGGCCCAGGGTGTGGCCGAAGTTGACATTAGAACATCAAATTTCTCTGTGTGGCCAAATACATCCTGGATGGACAATGCCCCGCGTGTGGAAAATTACACCGCATCCAACACCATTACCGTCACCATTAGGGATATTGACGATGTGGGTGATATATTGGGTGCAGCCACGGCGGCGGGTGCCACGTCCACCGGCGGTGTGCAGTTTGGCATAACCGACAGCAGCGCGGCATACAACCAAGCCCTGGCCTTGGCTGTGGAAAGTGCAACCGGTAAGGCAGAAGCCATTGCCGAAGCAAGTGGCGGCAGATTGGGCGCGGTAATTTCTGTCACAGAAAACTGGGGCCATAATGCGCCTGTGGCCAGAAGTGCCGGCATTGTGGCAGAGATGTCAATGTCTATGGATGATGGATTTAGCGTGCCTGTCCAGGCCGGAGAGCTTTCTGTGCGAGCCAATGTGCAGGTAGTTTTTGCCTTGCGCTAAGGTCGAGGGGTCCAGGAAAGCACACTATCAAACAGTATACACGTTTTACCCGCACCCTGCGCAGCCGATGCTATGCAGGGTGTTCTCCTGGTGTTCCATCTTCCGAAATTCACAGGCAAATGGCTTAGTTTCTTATCACCGTAAAGAAAAGAGGTTTGTAATGAGAAAATTTTTGATGCTTTTGATATTGCTTTTGCTGGCGGCCGGTTTGGCGGCTTGTGATGGCGATAATGATATGACTGATTTGGCAACGGAGCCATATTACCAATGGACGGTAGAAGAGCTGGGCGAAACAATAGTTGCGGCAGGCACATTTTGGGAAGATTGGTGGTATATGCGAGGGCGGTTTGGTTGGGAAAATTTTGAACAATTTGACTGGGGTGATCCGCTGCCCGAACATTATGCCACATCTTCGCCCGAGCATAGTGCCTGGCTGGAACGGCAAGGTGTGCTGACGGAAGAATATCTGGCCAGATTTCCGGAGCATTTACACGAAAGGGGAACCTTTGGAATACTTCTGCCCACCTCTGGCTTTACAAGTCTTAATGATATCCGCGAGTATTTATTGCGATATTATACACCGGCGTGGATAGATGCAGAACTGCATCATGATTTTTCTGTTTTTGTTGAATATGACGGCGTACTTTTTGTGGATATAACAAGAGCGGGCTTTGTCCGTCCAAATTGGGAGACGGCTACACACGCAATAATTGAGCAAAGTGACGGCCATGTGACAGTGGAAACAACGGTTTTGACGGGAGCGTGGCACAGGGAACCTTATGAGTATGTCTATCCTGTTGAGACGCAGCACCGCTTTGTTTTTGTAGATGGCAAAATTGACGGCGGACGTGGAGCATGGGATCGGTATCTTGAGTAGGCAATGTACAAAATAAAAAGGCTGCTACCGCCAATTTTGTTGGTAACAGCCTTTTTTTATTTTTTAAAATTTATGCCCAGGGCTCCGCCTATGCCGCCGCCTACAATGGACAGCAATGTCAGCATTATCTTGCGGCCGTCCAGCACAAAACCGCCGCTTACCCATATTATTATTAATATGAGGATGACGGCATACAGGCAACCCGCCGCCATGCCCCATGCCCAGCCGTTTTTGACCGCCCGGCGGGATGCATCAAAACCTGCCACAACCACGGCCAAAACACAGGTTATCATGACCACAATGGGCACGGCCCCCTCTTGCAGCGGCGTATATGTAATGCCTATGGCGGTGGCGATAAAGGCTATGGCGGTTATGGCATAGGCGATGATGACGCCCATAACAAGGCCCAAAATCTGCTCCTTCTTGAACCCCAAACGTTTAATCATTCTAATCCCCATTTCACGTAAAGTTTATTATATTCTACTATGGCAAGCCCACTTTTATGACAAGTTAGACCTGTTCCAAAACTTGTTTCACACAATACGATTGCGCAAAGCGCAACCGATATTTCAACTCCGCCGAGCAAAATTTGCTTCGCATCTTGCACCTACGTGGGCGCGGTGCATAAATCCAGTGCTTTTGCAAGGCAAAAGCGCAAGGTTCGGAAAAATTAGGTTCAACATAGGTTTTGGAAAAGGTCTATTGCTTACGCGTGACCCAAGATGACACAAAGTGTTAGTCCAACATATATTATAGTAGAGTTTATAAGGGGGGATTTTTTTATTATGAAAATATTTATTGATGCCGGACATAATCACAGCGGCTGGAACACAGGGGCCGTGGGCAATGGTATGCGAGAGCAGGACATAACTTTTGAGGTTGCCGCCAGACTTGGGCGTATTTTAGAGAACGCGGGCTTGCAAGTCAGGTTGTCCCGCCCTACGTTGGAGACCAATTTGGGTACGGACAACAACAGTTCCATTAATACCCGCTGGCAAATGAGTAATGCCTGGGGTGCGGATTATTTTATCAGCATACATGTAAACGCTGGGGGCGGCACCGGGGCAGAAACCCTGTATTTTAAGCCAAACAGCTTGGAATTTGCCCAAGTGATGCAGGATGTATACAGCGGCCAAATGGGCCTGCGCAACCGGCGGGTGTGGCACCGGGACAATGTTGGTGTTTTGCGCTGGACAAATTGCCCGGCTATTTTGTTGGAGCTGGCCTTTATAGACGCGCCGCCAAGTGCGCCGGATTTGGATATATTGCGCAACCGGCGGCCGGAAATGGCGGCAGCGGCGGCCCAAGGGGTTTTTGCGTATCTTGGTATTAATCCCGGCAAGGATGAACCCGCAGACCCGGTAAGATTTAACAAGATAGAAGAACTGCCGACATGGGCGCAGCCTACTATCAAAAAACTGGTGGAGCGCGGATTTTTACAGGGAGACGGCAATGGGCTGGATTTATCCCTGGAAATGGCGCGGGTTTTTGTTGTGCATGACAGGGCAGGGGTGTATGATTAGGACTTCACAAAACAGGCGACCATCCTCGGTCGCCTGTTTTATATACTGGTATAGTAATTATGCAAACCAAATGTCGAATTTTGTAAAAAAAA
>WQVZ01000085.1 GCA_009785595.1 Defluviitaleaceae bacterium
AAGCAAAAAGCAAGACAGCCCCAGAATTATATAAGAAGCCGACGAGATTATGTAAAAAGGCATCAAAGGAAGCGGAAAACGCAAAATGAAATGATGGCAAAGCTAGCCGCAACAATAAAAATGTCTGAGGCGGGCATAAATAATATAGTGCTGTAGAAAAGTTACGCAGACTTTAGCAGGTGAAGAGTGACGCCAGAAAGTTTGCGTTTTGTTTTGCTATGAAACTTGTTGATGTTGTAAGCGATGGAGTAAAGGATTGTTTCTGTGAAAACGTTGTTGATACCCCGTCGTGCAAACCGCCTGAAATGATAATCCTGCTTCAAAACCCCAAAGGCCCCTTCGGATTGGATACTACGGTTAAGACGCAAAACCTTGCCTTTTTCAGAGGTAATGCGCTCAAGGGATTCTTGACGTAGAGCGATGAAGTCCTTGGAAACAGATATTTTACGGTTACCTGCGGCGCGGGTGCAGTCCTTTTTCTGTGGACAGTGTGTACATTCAGTGCATTCGTACACGGTGAGTGTGGATTCAAATCCGCTTTTGTTTCGTTTCTTGGTTGTGTAGATATAGTTAAATAAGTGTCCAGCAGGACAGGTGTATGTGTCGGCCTGAGGGTCGTAGGGCATGTTTTCTCGCAGATAGGCGTTTGTTTTGTACTTTCTGGTTTTGGATTTTTCGTAGTTTTGAGGCTTGATATAGGCGACTTGGTTGCGGGATTTTAGAGCCTTGTAGTTTTCTTCACTTTCGTACCCAGCATCAAGGGTTACTGATTCAAACTGTTTGCCATCCATGCCTTTTTCCATGCGGTCTAGTAGTGGGATAAGGGTTTGTATGTCGCTTCGTTCGCTGTTTACATCTACGCTAACGATATACTCGCCTGTCACTGCTAGTTGCAGATTGTAGCCAGGTTTAAGCTGGCCGTTCATCATATGATCGTCTTTCATTCGCATAAATGTTGCGTCTGTGTCGGTTTTCGAAAAGCTGTTGCGTCCTTCGAATATGGCGTTGTAGCCCGTGTATTTGGTTTTGCGGGTGAGGTAGCCTTCCAGGGTTTCTATGTCTCTTTGGAGTTGCGTTTTGCGCTTGCCTCGCCCATGGACGAAGATGATGTTTTGACTCTCCGCCATGGCCTTTAGGATGGTCAGGCATTCCTCAATGGTTGCATTTGACGGTATTTCCAGCAAGTAACGGGTGTTCAGCTCTTTGAGCATATCGGCCATTTTTGTATCAAGTCGAGCCTCGTATTTATTGGTTGATTTCTTCCATACAAAGCTGTAGCGGTTTGCGTTGGCCTCTATTTTTGTTCCGTCTATGAATACGTTGGCTAGGTCTATTTCGCCCATCTCTAGCAGATAGTCCACCAGTTGGTAGAAAAGATTTTCAACCACCTCTCCTTGCAGACGGTGTTTGATAAAGCTCCAAAACCTGTTGTGGTCTGGTGCGGGCTTTCCTTGCAGCACATGCATGAAGCGTATGTCGTGCTTGCTGGATGACTCTAGTTTTCTTGTGGAGGTTACATCCTACATAAACCCTAGGATTATCAACTGAAACATTTGCTTGGGGCTTGCCTCCGTTTGCCTGGGCATTCGGTCATACGATGCGTGAAGTTCGTTGTAGTCCAACCTTTCTGTTAGTTCTAGCATCAGGCGTACCGCTTCTTCTGCTTCAATTCTTACGCCTACATCAAATGGCAACATCTGTTGATATGGCGCGGGGTTTAGGGTATTATTTCCTTGTTGTAATTGGTTCGTCATAAACTAATTTTACAACAAAAAACGAGAGCTTGCGCTTTTTTTGCGCTTGCTCTCGTTTTTTTGGGGGGCTTAACGAGACTGCCCCTTTTTGCTACTTACACTTATCAAACCACCCCAGTACCTCTTCTGCTGTGGCGGTACCCGTGGCCCCTATTTTTTGAATAGTAACCCCACTACATAAACCAGCAAAGAAAGCCGCCTCTGGGCGGCTTGCCCCTGCGGCAATTGCCAGGGAAAACCCAGAGATAAAGCTATCCCCCGCACCACAAATGTCAATATCCCCCGGCACCGGGAAAGCGGGGACATGAGTAACAGAGCCTTCAAAGGCATACAACGAACCATCGGCGCCAATGGTCATAACGACTTCGCATTTCTGCATGGCTGACAGTTTAGCGGCCGCTTGGGCGTATTCGTTTATATTGCCGGCGGCGGGTAGACCTGCGGCTCTGGCGCCTTCTACCTCGTTGGGTTTTAGTATTACGTTTTTGTACTCGCCAATCCTGTCGCGGCTGTCTGCCACTACTGTAAGGCCACTCGCGGCCAGTTTCAAAATATGCTCGCGCACCCGTGGGGTTACGGCACCGTACACATTGGTAGGGAGTTGGTCAGAAATGCATAGTACATCGGCCTTGGTTGCAACTGCGTCCAGGGCTTTTATCATGGCCCCTTCAATTTCTTGGCCATAGGGCACCACGTTGGCAAAATCCAGCCGGGGGTCTTCATATATCGTGCTGGAAATGCCCCTGCGCATGGGTTTGCAAAAGGCGTTTGAGATAAGGCCCATGCCGCAAACTATATGGGAAGTGTCTATGTCTGCGGCCTTGCACAGGGCAATTAGCTCACGCCCGCGCCAGTCGTCGCCAATAAGGCCGCATGCGTAGGCCTGTTTTGGCAAAAGGGCGGCCAGGTTGGCGGCAACATTTCCGCCGCCCCCCAGGGAAATGCGTTCCCCCACCACAGGCATTGCAAAATGCGGCGTCTCCCTGGAAAGCTCCGACATGCGCATGTCTACGTCCCAGTAAATATCTATACATAGGTCGCCAAAAACCGCGACACTCACGTCTTTTATTTTATCCAGGATTTCCACTAAGCGGGTGCGGGAAAGTGGAGGGAAGCGCGTCATACTGTTTCACCCTTAAAAAAGCGCATTAGCTTGTCGTGCTCCAGGAAGTCGCCTGCTATGATATCGGCACCGGCCTTTTCTAGGCGGGGGCGTTTTATCGGGTCTATGCCTTGGCGTGCTTCTTCGTTGGTGGCAAGGCCTATTGTGCGTGCGCCGCTTTCTTTGCCGACCATTATTTCTACTTTGCCATCGCCTACTACGGCCAGTTCCTCGCCGGGTATGCCCCCTGATAGTAGGTCGCGGATTACGTTTTCTTTGGAGCAACTTTCCTTGCCAAGGGGGGCACCTGCTATTTTTGTAAAGTAGCCGGTGAGGCCCAGGGCCTCCACTTCGGCTTTAACGTCGGGGTCGTCTGTACCGCTGGCTATATACAGCTCTACGCCCATGTTTTTTAGGGCTTGTAGGATTTTTTCACTGCCTGCAATCATGTAATCTTCTCGGGGGATTTGGCCACTGGATAGTTGCTTTCTGCGGTCTGCTACCATCTCCATTAGGCGTCTGTTGTATTCGGCCTTGTATTCCCATGGGTCAAGGGCCGCGCCGTGACGTTTGGTTACTTCCTGTGCCAGCCACTTCATTTGGAAAATGGTCTGTATACCTGTGGATTCGTCTATATAAGAAAGAATCATTTCCCGGGATTCCTCGCCTAATAGTTCCACCATCAGAGGCTCCATTATTTTTTCCCAGCCGTGGCGTAGGGTTGAAATTGTGCCGTCGAAGTCGAATAGGACGGCGCGTA
>WQVZ01000086.1 GCA_009785595.1 Defluviitaleaceae bacterium
ATTAGGATAAACCGGGGCAATTGCCGGAATATTGCACACCCCGCAATGGAGCCCCCCAGGGGCAAGGATCCCGTAACCGCCAAAAACACCCGCGCAGGGTATGAATTAAACAGCAAAAAGCCTAGAAGTGCGCCTGCGGCCGCGGCCAAGGCAAATACCAGGGGGCTTTCTACCACAAAGGCTACGTATAGGAAAAACAGCGATATCAGCAGGGTAACGCCGCTGGCTAGACCGTCCAGTCCATCGGTAAAATTGGCTCCGTTGGCGGTGCCAATGACTACCAGCATGATAAATACCGGGCTAAACCATGACAAATCCACATACATGCCGTGGGTAAAGGGGATGTAGATGTGGTTTGAAATGCCGTTGATGTGCAGCAATAGTACAAAAACCAGGGAGGCAAAAAGCTGCAGAGAAAACTTTTGCCAGGCGCGCAGGCCCAGGGAGCGTTTGCGCACAATTTTGATGTAGTCGTCCAAAAAGCCGATAAAGCCAAAAGACAACATAAGGTACATTATTATTTGCCACTGGATGATAAAGCCGGAGAAAATACCCGATGCCACCGCAATGGCAACGATGATGACAAAGCCGCCCATAGACGGCACACCCGCCTTACTTAAATGGCTTTTGGGCCCGTCATCACGCACATTTTGCCCAAATTTTAGCTTGCGTAAAATGGGTATGGCAATAGGTCCAAGCACAATGGCCACGCCAAAGGCTATAAGGGCGGTTAAAACCGCCGTGTTAAAGCTGATGTATGCTGTCGTTGTCATAATTCGCCACCTTATAGTAAGTCGGACAAAAAGCCGACAATCTCTTCAAATTTCATGCCACGGGATGCCTTAACCAGCACGGTGTCGCCACTTTTTACAATGTGTGGCAACTGGCTGATGCAATCTTGTTTGCTATCAAAATGCATAATTCTGCTGGTTGATGTTCCTGCTTGATACTGGGCATGAGCCCCGTTATATGCGGCCTCGCTGTATGGGCCTATGCAAATGATGGTGCCAATGCACAAACGAGCTGCCTCGGCCCCTACATCATAATGCATGGCGTGGGAGTCCTCTCCAAGTTCGTACATATCTCCAAGTATAGCCATGGTATTGCGTTCTGCCTGGCAAAGTACCTCTAGTGCGGCTTTTACAGAATCCGGGCTGGCATTGTAGCAATCATCAATAATCCTGATGCCGCCCACGGTTTCAAAAATATTCATACGCATACCCGATGGCTTAAATTTACTGATACCTGCGGCAATTTCGGCACCGGTCAGACCAAGTTCTTCACCTAAAGCCACTGCCACAAGGGAATTCATTACCATATGCCGCCCTGGAATGGGTACGTAAATATCTACTTCCTCACCGCTTTTTAGCCGGGTTGTATAGCGCGAGCCGTCCAGGGCAGTTGTTTCTTCGTTTGTTGCCTTATATCCATCTTTCATGGTGCGGCCAAAAAATGTTACGTCCTCTCTGTCGCGATATCGCAGCAAAAATGGGTCGTCTCCATTAAGAAAAATCCTGCCGTCATCGGCCATATAATCCATAATCTCGCTTTTGGCCCTAAAAATCTCCTCCTGGCTGCCCAAATTCTCAATATGGGCCACACCAATATTGGTGATAACGGCATAATTGGGCCGGGCTATTTTGGACAGACGGTGTATTTCCCATCGGTGGTTCATGCCCATTTCCAGCACCGCCACCTGGGTGTCATCGTCTATATTAAAAATAGTGGTGGGTAGACCAATTTCGTTGTTAAAATTGCCCATGGTCTTCACCACATTGTATTTTTCTGCCAGCACGGCAGCCACCATGTCTTTGGCGGATGTTTTGCCGTTAGAGCCTGTAATGCCAACAATTTTTACATTAAAAAGCGTGCGGTAGTATTCTGCCAAATCTCTAAGGGCGGCAAAGGCATCCGGCACAATTATGGCGTCCAGGCGGGTTTCGATTTCGCTAAAAACACACATAGCCCCGGCATTTACGGCGTCTTGCAAAAAGTCATGGCCGTCCCTGTTGCCTTTTAGCGGCACAAACAACTTGCCCGTCATGTCGCCCCTTGTGTCAAAAGACACACCTGTTATCATAGTCCCGCCGACTTCTGGCCGGTTTAACCTGCCGCCAACAGCGCGGGCCACTTCATCTATCCTTAATGGCTTCATCTTGACCTCCGTAATTTGTGAAAATATGGCGCAAATCTCGCTGCGCGCATTTTGCAAAATCATCATAACCATGCATAGCAGAATCTACAACAAAAGCCTTTTCGCCATCTACATATATTGTGATTATGTAAAGCTTTTTGCGTCCCAACGTCCGCCGCGCTTTCTTTTTAATTTCTGTAACAGCACCGAACGGATAAACCCTGTATTTACCCAGCCGGTTTCTGTGGCGAATCTCTCCGTCTGCAATTTCGGCCCTAAAAGTGAAGAAGTTGATGACGCCCCACAAGCAAAAGCAACACGTGACCACTAAAAAAGATATGGTCATTCGGTTATGCTCTATGTTAGCACCGATGGAAAGCATCGGCGTCAGCGAAAACACAGCGGCAAATAATGATCGTAAGGGCTCCTTCACGGGAGTGTCGAATTTCTTCCGCATTTTTTGCAATCCTCCAACCTTTATATCCGCCCTCCAAAGTCTACAGTAATACGGCGGAAATCCCGCTGCACACAATGCGCAAAATCACTATAACCATGCATGGCAGAATTTACGGCAAAAGCCTTTTCGCCATCTACATATACAGTAATTATGTAAATTTTTCCATAGTGGCGGGCCCATCGTGTCGTTGTTTTTATTCGCGTGATTGAGTCATATGGATAGACCCTGTATTTACCCAGCCGGTTTCTGTGGCGAATCTCTTTGTTCGTAATTTCAACCCGAAAGACAAGAAAACTAAGGATAATCCACGCACCAAAGATATATCCGGCAATCTCGAAAAGTGCAAACCACAGGGAGAATTCCGGATTAAGCCGATATAGTGGCATCACTGCAATTAGCAGTATAGCCAAAACCAGCATCCATATAGATAATCTTACAGGGCTGTTGAATTTCCTTTTCATCATCTGCCTCCCTGTTGCTATACAAGAGCCTCGCGTGCCACTTCGCTATCATCAAAATGCACCCTCTGTCCACCTTCAAATTCCTGGTAGTCTTCATGACCTTTACCGGCAATTATGACGCAGTCCCCGGCCTTGGCCTGAGATACGGCGGCAAAAATAGCCTCTCGCCTATCCACAATTTTCTCGTGGGGGCAGCCTGTTGGTGCCAACCCTGCGGCCGCCATATCTATGATTGCTGCCGGATTCTCATTTCGTGGGTTGTCGCTGGTGATTATGCAATAGTCCGACAGCCGCCCTGCAATTTCACCCATTATTGGCCGTTTTATGGGGTCACGGTCGCCGCCGCA
>WQVZ01000087.1 GCA_009785595.1 Defluviitaleaceae bacterium
ATATCCCGTGGGCCTATTTCCAGGCGTATGGGTACACCCTTCATTTCGTATTCGGCAAACTTCCAGCCCGGGGAATGGTCGCTACCATCCAGCTTTGTACGTATCCCACTAAGGCGCGTGCTGAGTTCCTCGGCTTTTTCCATGACACCCGGCTTGTGGCTGGCCACAGGTATAATCACAAGCTGAATTGGCGCAATTGGCGGCGGCAGTACAAGGCCGTTATTATCGCCGTGCACCATGATAATACCGCCAATAAGACGGGTTGACACACCCCAAGACGATTGGTGGGCATACTGCAACTGGTTATTCTTGTCCAGATATTGTATGCCAAACACTTTTGCAAACTTGTCACCAAAGTCATGGGTGGTACCTGTTTGCAGTGCCTTGCCATCATGCATCAAGCTCTCGAAGGTAAATGTCGAAAGTGCACCTGCAAACTTCTCGCGTTCGGTTTTCCTGCCCTTGATTACAGGAATGGCCAGCTTTTCCTCGGCGAGCCTGGTGTAAATGTCCAAAATAGAAAGGGCTTCGGCCAAAGATTCCTCTGCGGTGGCGTGGGCTGTGTGGCCTTCCTGCCACAAAAATTCCCGTGTACGCAAAAACGGGCGTGTAGTTTTTTCCCAGCGCATTACATTAGCCCATTGGTTGTACATCTTTGGCAGGTCACGGTACGACTGCACAATGTCTGCATAGTGGGCACAAAACAGCACTTCCGATGTGGGGCGTATGCAAAAACGCTCTGTCAGCTCTTCTGTGCCGCCGTGGGTTACCCATGCTACTTCCGGCGCAAAGCCTTCGATATGGTCTTTTTCCATTTGAAGCATATGCTCCGGGATTAGCATGGGCATGTAGATATTCTCGTGGCCGGTTGCCGCAAGGTCCGCGTCCAGGTGTTTGCGAATCAGCTCCCAAATAGCAAAACCATATGGGCGGAATATAATGCACCCGCCTGTTTTGGAGTAGTCGGCCAGTTCTGCCTTACGCACCACGTCTGTGTACCACTGGGCAAAGTCTGTGTTCATGTCCGCAATTGCTTCTACGCGCTTTTTGTCTGCGGGCATTATAGGCTTTCCTCCGAGTTTATTTCCTCGAAGATATCGTCAAGGTTGATTTCGCTTTCGGCCTCCGGCTCTTCTTTTTTGCCAAAAATGGAGCCCAGGTTCAGCTTGGAAAGAATGCCGGGGATCATGTCCAGGACTTTGTTGACGCTTTCTTGATTCTTGATGTTGACCAACTGCACGGTGCCGCCGCTTACAACTACCACTGCGGATGGGGTCATTTTAGCGCCCATTGCGCCGCCGCCGCCGTCTTGCATACTGCCGTCTGTTACGCCTGTACGGTCAATCATGGCTGTGCCAACGCCCATGGATACGTCCACCAGTGGGATGAGTATTACATCACCAATGTGTACTGGTTCGCCGACTACTGTTTTGGTGGATACATGCTCTTCGATTTTTGAGAACATTTCCTTGATGTTGTCTCTTACTTTGCTCATTTTTAGTCTCCTTTATAATAGATATTTATGAATTACTGTGCGTACCGGTTTTTTGAGATAGAGCCATAGGAAGGGCCATAGTAAGCGGCCCAGGCGTGCGCGGCCTTTGGCCTGGATGTCTAGTTCCAGGGCTTTTTCGTGGTAGTTGCCGTAGAGTTTAATGTGTTGGTGTAATTGTAGTATGCCCATTGCCGCCTCGTATGCGCCCATGACGTAGGCGGTTGTGGCAGGGTCGTCTGTGCCTATTACGCCGTGTATTTGGAATCGTTTTGGCTTTAGAGCACGGAAGAATTTTTTTAGGGCTTGCAGGGTTAGGGTGATGATTTGGGGGCGTGCAGGGTAGTTCCAGATTGCTTTGGCTTTGGTAAATAGGGCTTTGGGGGAGGTTTTTTCGTCTTTGGTGGGGGCTTTATCATCTTGGGAAGGGGGCTTTGAAAGGCCCTCGTCTGCCGAGATTGCGTGACCTTGCTCTGTAGGGGCGGGGTCTTCCCGCCCGCTGGATATATCTATTGTGGATGGCTGGTCTGTGTGGCCGGGACTGTGTTTTTCTGCCAAGCTCGGGCGGGAAGACCCCGCCCCTACAACATGCAAATTGCTATCTGTCGACTTTGGTGTGGTGTGGGGCGAAGCGTCACAGTCTTCGCTGGCTCGGGCAGACACAAGGTCTGCCCCTACAACGTCGGTTGTTGCGTTTTTGATGGTATGGGCTTGTTTTTGGGTATGGGGCGTTGCCGCCATGGAAGCCGAATCCTTCTGCTTCTTACGATTAGGCTTTTTCTGCTTAGGTTTTGGCTTCTCCTCCCCCAACCGCATCCAAGCCACCCGCACCTTGGTATCACTTTTCCCATCTTTGTGGGTAAACACAACATGCACCAACCGCATAAAGTACCGCACGTCTACATGTGCGTCATTTTCTGCGCCCACGCGGCCTTTAATATCGTACTTTATCCGCCCGCAAAGCAATATCCCCAAAATTATCAATAGCAAAACCACAAAAGGGGACGCGATAATGCCAATAACAACATACAAAGCCCAGCGGCCAATTTTTTTTAGTATGCGCATGCTTGTGCCCCTCCTGTCTTGGATTTAGATGATTCTTTTGTCACTAAAACCCGCCGCCAAATCCAGGCCTATCGGCCTCGCGCCTGAGGTAAACCGTGGCGGCAATAATAATAATAACCGGCACAGCCGCCATCAGCGAGCCGATAAAAATAGAAATATTAACAAAAAATTGCTGGGGCACCATCATTACCAGTCTATCCCGCGGCGGGAAAAGTATCCAATAATCGTTATCAAAGAAAATCAAGTGGAAAACCTCAAATGCATTGTCGAAGTCAAATGCAATAATACCTGCCACAATAGCAGAAATCAGCAAAAACCCAGCCATGACCTCCCTACTGCAACGCGCCAAAAGATACGCAATGGGCGACTTGGTTATAGCCATCACCAAAATAAGCCCTATAAACGAAAATAGGGCCACATTCCGCACCATAAAAAGGCGGTCATATAACACACGAACATCTATCATATGAATCTTGTCACGTTCGCTAAAAAACTCCTGCTCGACACCACCCACCTTAGCACGAATACCATCCAAGTCATCACGGCGGCCTCGCATGTAGTCTAATAGCTCCACCGTCACATACATCAGCTCTTCGTCACTAATGCCAATATGCTCGGCCCGTTCAAGGCTGGCGTATTGGTGGCGGAAAAATGGCATGAAAAATGTGGGTATGATAATGCTTTGGCAGACAACTAACACCAGTAAGCATAGGGCCGTAACGTATCCCAGAACATGACGCATTGCAAGCCTCCCTTTTACCCAAAAATCGCGCGGTTTTCGCGATTTTTATTAAAGTTTTGATCAAACTTTTTCAAAAGTTTGCGGGTGTGGGC
>WQVZ01000088.1 GCA_009785595.1 Defluviitaleaceae bacterium
ATACTACAGCATGATACTTCTACTTATTGCGTAAATTAACATTATTTTGGAAGGACGTCAATAGCGTTGTATTACACATTCCCAAACCGCCGCCGCACCCCACGCGCCACCATCTCCAAACAAAACATACATACAAAAACAATCAAAATAAGCGTACTAACCGTAGGATAATCAAACTGCCTTGTAGCGCGAAAAATCAGCGCACCTATCCCCCCAGCACCTACAACCCCCAAAGTAATAGACTCAGCCACAGACATCTCTAACCGCAAAGCTATCCATGACAAAAACCCGGTAGCCACCGCAGGCAAAAGCCCATGTACAATAATCTGCCCAAAGCTAGCCCCAGCCGCCGACATTGCAGTAATAGAAGCCCTTCCCTCTTCTTCAATAGTAGCGATAAAGGCCCTGGTAAGATACCCCATAGACGAAATGGTCAAAACCGCCACCCCGGTTGTATAGCCAAACCCAATGGCCGCAACAATCATCAACATCACAACCAGCGACGGCACAGCCCGCACCACGCTTGCAAATGCCTTAATAACAACAGCCAAAGGCCTAAAGGGCGCAATGTTCTCTGCCGCCAAAAAGGCCAAAATAACCGCCAAAAACCCGCCCAGCACAAGCCCTGCAATTCCCATTACAAGGGAAACAAAAAACTGCCTAAGGCCATGACCAACAATGTCAAGGTTGACTTCCATAAGCAGGCCCATAATCCGCGGCACGTTTTCCAACCGGCCAATAAACCTTGCCATATCCAAATCCAAGTACAGCAGGCTAGCTACAAAAACAACCAATGCCGCAACTATCACAAAAGCCCTAAATTTACGCACATTTGCGGGAATAGCCGATAATGCCCCGGCACCAAAATCGTAACTGTGCCCACCGTCACCCATGACTTTCTTACGTACATATGCAGAAAAAAACTCCGCACATACCACAGCCACAATAAGCAAAAGTATCAACGTAGCCGCACCCTGGAAATTGCGCAACGTCAAGTTCCTCTGGATAAGAATGCCCATTCCACCGGCACCCACCATTCCCAGTACTGCCGAGGCGCGGATATTTAGCTCAAAGGCGAAAAGCGTCCAGTTTACCCACGCAGGTGCAAACTCCGGCAGCACCCCATGGATAATAATTGCATGGGTACGCACGCCGCTGGCCCTAAGGGGCTCAAGCTTTCTTGCGGAAATCTCGTTAATACTTTCGGCATAAGAGCGGGACAAAAAGCCCGTGGTGGCAAGCACCAAGGCCACAAGCCCAACCATACTGCCTATCCCAAAAACAAACACCATTAGTGTCGCCCAAATTACCACAGGGATATTGCGCACAAAAGTCATAAAAAACCGCACGGCAATACGCACCGCCCTATATGGCATAACAACGTCTGACATAAGAAGGGCAAAAATAAACGCCAAAAAGGACGAGATATATGTGCTAACAACAGCAAAAGCCACCGTTTGGAGTACGGTGGCCAAATTGGCTTGCAGGTTTGTCATAGATGGTGGAAAAAAATTGACCGCGATATAGCGCACAAAAGTAGGTGCAAGGGTAATCAGAGCCACTGCATCCAGGCCCAGGTACACAAAGCAAAAAATTACCGCCGCAAATACAGCCAGCACGCCGAACCAAAATTTTATGCGAATGCTTTTATCATGCATGTGCTGGTACCTCATATAAATGTTTGGCAATCTCGTCTGTTAGCTCGTCGGGTGTGCCGTCAAAGGCAACCTCGCCAAGCCTAAGCCCAATAATACGGCTGGCATAGGCCTTTGCAAAATCCACTTGGTGCAGGTTAATTATGCCGGTAAGGCCCCGGGCGTTGGTCAAATTTTTTATATGGCTAAGCACCACATGAGCACTGGTTGGGTCTAAAGAAGAAATCGGTTCGTCTGCAAGGAGCAACTTAGGGTTTTGCATCATTGCGCGGCATATCCCAACCCGTTGCATTTGCCCGCCAGAAAGGGCTTGGGCTTTCTTGTGCATAACCTCTGTAAGCCCCACAGCCGTAAGCAGCTCCTGTGCCGCCTCCAAATCTGCCTTCGAATACATCCCCAGCGCCGACTTAAATAATCCCATCTGCCCCAGCCTGCCGTGCAAGACGTTTTGCATAACAGTACTGCGGCCCACAAGATTATAGTCCTGGAAAATCATGCCTATCTGGGTGCGAAGTAAGCGCAGTTTTGCGCCTCTTAAGCCGCTTGTGGGCATGCCGTTAAAATAGATTTCCCCGCTGTTGGCGGTAATCAAACGGTTAATACAGCGTATAAGCGTGGTTTTCCCAGACCCGGATGACCCAATAATTGCAACAAACTCCCCGGCGTTAATGGTGAGGTTTATGCCCTTAAGCACGTCGGTGACGGGGTTTGTATAGTTTTTTACTAGGTCGCGTATTTCTAGCATTTATTCAAGCCCAAGTGTTTGTACTATAGAGCGCACATATTGAAAGCCCTCTACATCAGGGTCGATGAAACGCAGATTACCATCGCCCCAGTTTTCTGCAAAATAATCAGGCTCGTCAAATTGGAGAAAAAACTCGCGGATGCTTGCTATAAGCGCGTCATCCAACTCGCTTCTAATAATATAGCTGGGGTTTGGCACAGGCGGTGTGTAGGCTACTATCTTAAAGTCGGCGGCATAAATAAGCCCGCGATCTTCCATGTTTTCCAGGAACATGGCACCCACGGCGGCCCCGTCAAAGTCCCCCATGGCAACGCCCATAATCCCGTTTTCATGCCCACCGGAGAAAACAGCCGTATCGAAGAAATACCCAGAGTGTAGCAGTAAATCCACATCAAGCCCAAGCTCGGTTACCATGTAGTACTTGGGGAAAACAAAACCCATGGTAGAAACCGCGTCCACAAAGGCGAAGGTCTTGCCCCTAAAATCCTCTAATGTATTAATATCGTCGCGGCTTGCGCAGGCAATAAAGGCAGAAAAATTGGACGCGCCCGGGCGCATAGGTAGCGACACCAGCAATTCTACATCTACAACGGCTGACGTGCGGATATAATTGAAAGCAGACACCAGCATAATATCTAAGTGCCCGTTGCGCATGGCCTCTATGCCCAAGATATATGAGATATCCAGCACAGGCTCCACGGTCATGCCAAGGAATTCGCCCATTGCTTCGGCCAGTGCACGGCTTGCCGCCTCGCCCGCCGCCGCGTTTGACTCGTCTATTGTAAGCCCGATGCGGATAA
>WQVZ01000089.1 GCA_009785595.1 Defluviitaleaceae bacterium
TAATATGCCGGCAATTTTACGTCTTTTAGACGTCTAAGCTGCCCGGCCATGGCGTCGTATTCTCCCAAATCCTCCAGACGGGCGGCTTCCAGCATCACAAAATATGCCACAAAATAATTACCAAGGTCAGCACCATTGGGTAGTGCAAAAAGCTCCGGCACAAAGTCTCTAAAGCGCTTGCCTTCTGTCATTTCGTGGCTGACTTTTAGCATAAGGTGAAAACCCTGGCTGGCGATGTCAGATTTTGCGGCGGTGCGTATGTTCATGCCGTCGTTGGGCACCTCTAAATTAAGAGGTATAAGATTTAAAAGGCCAAGGACTATATTTAAAACCGCGCCCACAAGAAGAAAGCCGACCCCTGGCAAAAGCAGCCAAATGCCCAACAAAATTAGCCCAAAGGCTATGTTAAACAGCCCGCCGCCCAGGTTGTATAGCTTGTATTTAAAATCGACGTAATCCTTCGGGGGTTCCATAAGACATTGGCCGGCGACAAAGCTTTTAGAATAGGCAAAGCGTATTTTGCCGTTCTTTTTTGTCCACACAAAGCTAAACAGCCTAAATTGGCTGAACTTGTATCCTGTGGCCAGGCCGCATACCAGATGGCCGGTTTCGTGAACCACCACAGCCAGCAGGAAAAACAACACAAAAGACAGCAGCACAAGGACAAGGTTGCCAAAAGAGAATGCGTATTCGGGAACATTAAAGTTCGCAAGGGCTATAACAACACCAACAACGGCACCGCCTAACATGCCAAGCAAAATTCCGATAATTTTCTTCATATTTCCTCCCAGCTATTGCCTTTGATGCCACAAGTAGACGCTAAGCTCCGCACCTAAGTCAGTAAATGGGTGAAGGGGTGTTATGGGTATATCTGTGCCAAAGATGGTGGGGCTGTGGAACAGCCAGCTGTCTGCCACCTCATGGTATCCATATGACCATATCTGCCAATGATGTTCATGCCACGCCTCCCAATTATTGCCATCGTCTACTATGCGGTGAAATTCGGCGCGATTGTTTGTGAAAATAAGATGGTTGTATTCCAATTCAACCGGCCACGAAGTGCCGCGTACGATAATTCTGCCATTGTCATCAAGAAACAGTTCATGAACAGAAGTAAGACCTCCCCCGAACAACAACTGTTCGCCGTCTGCAAAAGCCAACGTTTCCAGCTCCCTGTATTCGCCGTCTATGTATCTGAATATACTGCGAAATCCTCCGTAGCACCCTTCAAATGTTTGCGCGAAGTTGATGACAATATCAGGGATGCCACTGTTATCAAAGTCATAAAGTTTGAAGTAATGTGCGTAGTGTTCGCCATGCTTCCAAATCGCATCATATATTTGGTTCCCGTACTTATCAAAAAATGTAATCGAATAGCCATCCAGTGAGGCATAAGAAATCCCCGGCAATTCATAAGTTGCGACAGGGCGCCAATCATTTGCACTACTCCAACGCCAAAAACGTCCTGTAAGGGCCGCAGGGGCGTCTGTGTGCCCTACTGTACACCATGTGGTTTCCGCACGGGCAACTTCCACAAACATGCTGGTAAAATCCTTCAAAAAATCAGCGGCAACCTGCCAGCCATATTCACTTATGCCAGATTGCTCCAGCAAAATGGCACGTAATTCCGGGCAAGGCGTGCGTAATCCAGAGCAAGGCATGGCGACTGTTGGTTCCGGGTTAGACTCGTGCGGCTCATAGTCCCAATCATCGGGCAGTTCATGCACACGGTTTTCGAACTCCCAAATATCTATAACATTGCCGCTGCCATATGGGTATGCTTGATTATGGTCCATAGCAAAATACCGCTGACGGCCGTTTTCGTCCACAAAAGTTACACCGCTCCATGGTAGTGTGCCAAGGCCACGATAATTGTTGACAACAAAGGCCTCCCCCGGGCGTAGCTGCGGAATAAGCCCGAAGCTTTCCAGAGGGATGAAAATCCACTCGTCGTCTATAAAGTCGTTGGTGAACAATATGACGGCAAAGTCCGTAACCGGCTGGTTTGCCCAAAGCACAAGCCTGTCGCCTTTAACCGGCTCATGGTCATCACCATCACGGATCGCAAAAAAATCGTTATAATCTGCTTCGTGGATATAATCAAAGGTGCTTAAAAAGTCATCATCTGCAATATTTATCTGGATTTTAAATTCGACCGCTGGCCCTTGCGGCTTTTGTTCTTGATATATTAGGTCTTGATAATATGCCGTTTCATCGGGTTCGACATGGTTTGCGCCACAAGCAGCCAATACCATTATGCCAATGGCTGTGATAATAAGTAATATAATTTTTCTCATAAAAAACCTCCTAAAGAGCCTGTCTAAAACGGACTGGTATCATGCAACAGGTTTACAAAGCGCACATGATGGCCCTGGAAGCCAAGCTCCACCGTGCCCGTGGCACCATTACGCTGTTTGGCTATGATAATTTCTGCCACGCCGGGTTTTTCCGTATCGGGATTGTAATATTCGTCGCGATAGATAAAGCACACCAGGTCGGCATCTTGCTCTATGGCACCGGATTCGCGCAGGTCGGACAAAATAGGCCGGCGGTCGCTGCGGGTTTCTGGTGCGCGGGATAGCTGGGAACCCGCGATAACAGGGGCGTTCATCTCTCTGGCCAGGGCCTTTAGGGCGCGGGATATTTCGGAAATTTCCTGCTGGCGGGATTCGCCGCGGCCACTGCCTGATGCCATAAGCTGCAAATAGTCCACCACAATAAGGCCCAGGCCTTTTTCCAGCTTTAATTTGCGGCATTTGCTGCGCAACTGGGGTATGGTGATGCCTGGTGTATCATCAATATATATGGGTGCAGAGGACAACGGCCCCAGATGCTCCGACATTCTGGCCCAGTCATCAGGCTCCAGTCGCCCTGTGCGTAACTTGCCTGCGTCTATTCTGGCTTCGGATGCTATAAAACGGTTGGCCAGCTGCTCGGTACTCATTTCCAGCGAGAAAATAGCACTTGGCACCTTGTGGCGTATGGCTGCATGGGCCACAAAATTA
>WQVZ01000090.1 GCA_009785595.1 Defluviitaleaceae bacterium
AGTTGGTCTGCTTTTATGTATCTCTGGCAATTTCAGAAGCTTGCCAAAAATCGGGGAGCTAAGAACCCATCCTCAAAAACGAAAGGCCGCCTAAAAACGCCGATTTTCCGCTACTCTTCGTTGGCACTTCCTAGCTTGCCTTATGGGCAAGCGTCGTCAGCACCGCCTCGATTAGCGAAAAATCGCCATTTTTATTCGGCATTTCTTTTTTTGAGGATGGGTTCTAAATAGTAGTGGTGACGATTCTGATATCAATGTATAATCATGTAGAAACCCACAAAATACTATTTTCGGGAGGCAAGTATGATTAAACCAAGAATCGGTATCAGGCCCACAATAGACGGGCGCTGGGGCGGCGTACGCGAAAGCCTGGAAGAAAAGACAATGGCAATGGCCAAATCGGCGGCTGAGCTGATTTCCGGTAGCCTGCGCTACCCAGACGGCACCCCCGTGGAATGCGTAATAAGCCCCACAACCATTGGCGGCGGTGCAGAAGCGGCTATTTGCGAGGACTTTTTCGCATCTCAAAACGTTGTGGCCACACTAACCGTTACGCCATGTTGGTGCTATGGCTCGGAAACATTTGACATGAACCCCCGTACCATTAAGGCCGTATGGGGCTTTAACGGAACAGAACGCCCCGGCGCGGTGTACCTGGCGGCGGTAATGTCTGCCTATGCGCAAAAAGGCCTGCCTGCTTTTAGCATCTATGGGCAAGATGTGCAAGATTTGAACGATAACTCTGTACCTGCCGACGTGCAGGAGAAGATTCTTAATTTTGCCAAATGCGCCGCCGCCGTGGGCTGGATGCGCAATAAGTCCTATGTAAATATGGGTGCGGTATCTATGGGTATTGCCGGTAGCTATTGCAACGAAAGCTTCTTCCAGAAATACCTGGGCATACGCGCAGAATGGGTAGACCTTACAGAAATCTTGCGCCGTATTAAGCTAGAAATTTACGACCCGGCAGAATACGAAAAAGCACTGGCCTGGATTAAGGCCAATTGTAAAGAAGGTTATGACAAAAACGCAGGCAAGACTTTACCGGAAATTATCACAAAATCCAAAGTCGTGCCGCCAGATGAAGACTGGGCCTTTATTGCCAAGATGACCGTAATCATAAAGGATATATTATTTGGCAATCCCAAACTTAATCAGCTGGGTTGGCACGAAGAGGCACTGGGCAAAAACGCCGTTGCAGGCGGCTTCCAAGGCCAACGCCACTGGACAGACTGGTTACCAAATGCCGATTTTACAGAGGCAATAATGGCCTCGACCTTCGATTGGACAGGCCCTAAAGAGCCGGTGGCCTTTGCAACAGAAAATGATACCTTAAACGGCGTATCCATGCTTTTTGGCAAGCTAGTTTCGGACACAGCCCCCTGCTTCCACGATGTGCGCACATACTGGAGTCCCCAGGCCGTAGAGCGTGTTAGCGGCAAAAAGCTTGAAGGCGCGGCGGCGGGTGGGTTTATCCATTTGGTAAACTCTGGCGCAAGTGCCCTTGACGGTACCGGTGCCGCCAAGGATGCCGCCGGTAGTGGTTGCATGAAACCCTGGTGGGATATGACCCCGGCAGATATTAAGGCCTGCTTGGAAGCCACCGAGTGGAGCCGTGCGGACTATGGTTATTTCCGTGGCGGCGGTTTCTCCAGTAATTATAAAAATGTTGCTGAGATGCCTGTGACTTTGTTGCGTGTTAACATGGTTGACGGCATAGGCCCCACTTTGCAAATTGCTCAGGGACACACTGTGCTTTTGGATGATAAAACCCATGATGCGCTAGACCAACGCACAGACCCCACATGGCCCACAACATGGTTTGTGCCTGAGCTAACCGGCGAAGGCGCGTTTAAGGATGTGTACGGGCTTATGGCCGTATGGGGTGCTAACCATGGTGTTACTGTTTACGGCCATGTTGGCGACAGGCTTTTGACCTTGGCCAGCATGCTTAGGATACCGGTGGCGTTGCACAATGTGCCTGCCGGACAGGTGTTTAGGCCTCATGCATGGGCGGCTTTTGGTACAGAGTGTGCCGAAGCGGCAGATTATCGTGCTTGTGAGACGTATGGGGCGTTGTATAAGTAGGCGAATGCAATAGCACATTATAGTTGTTATGTCCGAAAACCGCCCTCGAACGGCGAGGATTATTGCCACAAGACTAAGATGTGGTAAAAATACTGACGGACTGGGTGGTTTTCGATAATAACGACTATAATACGACGGTAGTGCCCTGCTCAAGTTAACAGTTAGTTCCGAGATGAAACATTTAGTATGCACAAAGCGGTGAGCGTCGTTTTTGTCAAAAGCGGTCGCCATGTTCATATAGTGCTGCTTATGCCTATTAATGGGGTTGAAATATGATGATAAGCCTGTTGCCAATCCATTTTCATGCTACCATAGATAAAACCACACCGACCGCTAGCGGACGAAACGAACTAGGGCGTGTTCCCACTACGGGGAATAGCCAGATTTTGTGCTGATTTTTCGGCGATTGAGGAGGTTCTGACGACGCTTGCCCAAAGGCAAGCTATGAAGTACCGACGAAAAGCGGCGGAAAAGCGGCCAAAAGATGGCTATTTCACGTAGTGGGAACACGCCCTAATTTCATGCATTTGCTCGGTGTGTCACAGCCCACAAATTCGTGTTTTGCATACTTGCAATGGGTAAATTGGATTCACGTGAGCCCCTTTTTTATACGGCATACATACCATGGGTATCATTCCAATTGGAGGCAATGATTTGAAAAAAAATGTCCTTGGTGTTGCAACAGGATACGCAGGCTCCCTACTAGGTGCTGTTCTATTCGTAATTGCCATTAACATGGTAATAGTCCCCCACCAGCTATACAGCGGCAC
>WQVZ01000091.1 GCA_009785595.1 Defluviitaleaceae bacterium
CAATAATAGTCTCTGAAGCAGACCGCAAAAGCGGCACGCTAATCACAGTAGACCAAGCCACAGAGCAAGGCCGCGACGTGCTTGCGGTCCCCGGCAATATAATGAGCCCACTTAGCGCAGGCACAAACATGCTTATTCGCGAAGGTGCAACACCCGTAACCGATTACACAGATGTGCTTTTTGCCCTGGGTGTGTCGGACAAAATGGATACATCTGACCTGAATAACCAATACGCCCATGGCAGTAACGCCGCCATTAAAGCCAAAGAAGACGCTATAAATTCCCTTGCACCTGAAGAAAAACTGGTATATGATAGCGTGACTTTTGACGCGGTAAGTTTTGACAGCATTGTAGTAGGTACTAAACTAGCCTCGACAACCCTGCATTACCTATGCACAACACTAGAACTAAAAGGCCTGATAAAGAAATTGCCAGGGGCGAGATATATGCGAACATAATCCTTCTTACTGGATTGCTTCGTCGCTTACGCTCCTCGCAATGACGAAGTACTAATAACCCCAAAAATCGCGCGCTTTTCGCGATTTTTATCAAAGTTTTGATCAGGCACCGGCAAGAAGGCCGGACGCCCGCAGGGCGGCTTTTGCGAAGCAAAAGTGCTGAAAACTTTTTCAAAAGTTTGCGGGGTTTGGGGCAGAGCCCCAAGGTCTTACCAGTCACATAACTTGAAACGAGGAATACAAATGGCAAAGAATTTAGTTATCTTGGAGTCGCCCTCCAAAGCGAAAACAATAAAAAAAATCCTAGGGTCCAACTATAAAGTGGAAGCCTGTGTGGGTCATGTCCGTGACCTGCCAAAAAGCCAATTTGGCGTAGATGTGGACAATGACTACGAGCCAAAGTACATCACAATACGCGGCAAAGGGGATATACTGGCCAACTTGCGTAAGGAAGTTAAGGCCGCAAAAAAAGTATACCTGGCAACTGACCCCGACCGTGAAGGCGAAGCCATAAGCTGGCACCTAGTCCATGCCCTCAAACTAGACGGCAAGGACACAGAGCGTATCACCTTCAACGAAATCACAAAAACCGCAATAAAAAAGGCACTAAAAGAAGCCCGCCCAATAGACATGAACCTGGTAGACGCCCAGCAAGCCCGCCGTGTACTAGACCGCATAGTCGGCTACCGCATTACCCCGCTACTATGGAAAAAAGTCCGCAAAGGCACCAGCGGTGGCCGTGTGCAATCTGTGGTGCTAAAGCTGATATGCGATAGGGAAGAAGAAATAGAGCAGTTTATCCCAGAAGAATATTGGTCACTGGAGGCTAACCTAGAAGGGGAAAAAGGCAAGATAACCGTCCGTTATGTTGCCACCGACAATGACAAAAAAGAACTCAAAACCGAATCAGACACAAATGCAATAATCAAACAAACCAAAACAAAGACATTTACAGTAAAGGACGTAAAACAAAGCACACGCACAAAAAAACCAGCAGCCCCCTTTACCACCAGCACCATGCAGCAGGAGGCGTCCAAGCTATTTGGCTATGCCACCAGCCGCACAATGCGTATCGCCCAGCAATTATATGAAGGCATGGATATCCCCGGTGAAGGTGCCGTGGGGCTTATCACCTATATCCGTACAGACTCGGCCCGTGTTTCCGACGATGCATACGAAGATGCAAAGGCCTTTATAGTAGAAAAATACGGCGACAATTACCTGCCCAAGGAACGGCCAGAATACAAAACCCGGGGCCGCAGCCAAGACGCCCACGAAGCCATAAGGCCCACCAGCGTCGCCCGCCACCCCGATACGGTAAAGGCGTCGCTAAGTGCAGAGCAGTATAAATTGTACAAGCTGGTCTGGGAGCGATTTGTCGGTAGCCAGATGATGCCCGCCGTGTACGATACCCTTTCTATTAAGCTAAACGCCGCCGATGTTGTGTTTAGGGCCAGCGGCTCGGTGCTAAAATTTGACGGCTACCTGGCTGTGTACAGCAAAAACGAAGACTCAGAAAAGGATGTAAAAATCCCGCTACTAACCGTGGGGGACAAGATGAAAGCCGCGTCCTTTGCGCCGGTGCAGCATTTTACCCAGCCGCCCCCACGTTACTCAGAGGGTAGCATGGTACGCACCATGGAGGAACTAGGCATTGGCCGCCCGGGCACCTTTGCCCAAACCATTACGACCTTAATGGCACGCTACTATGTAACCAAGGAAAACAAAGTCCTGCACCCCACAGAGCTTGGCGAAATAGTCAACGAAATCATGGCCGACTATTTCAAAAATATCGTGGATGTGGACTTTACCGCCCGCATGGAAGATGATTTAGACAGGGTAGAACTTGGGGAAGTGGAATGGAAAAACATTGTCCGGGATTTCTACCCACCATTCGAAGAAAAAATTGCGGCGGCAGAAGAGCAGATTGGCGAAATAGAGGTCAAAGACGAAGAATCGGATGTGCTATGCGAGCACTGCGGGCGCAACATGGTTATCAAGTTTGGCAGGTTTGGGAAATTTCTGGCCTGCCCGGGCTTCCCAGATTGCCGCAATGCTAAGCCCATATTCGAAGACGCCGGGGTCGCCTGCCCCGATTGCGGCGCAAAGGTTGCGATAAAACGCTCAAAGAAAGGCCGCACATATTACGGTTGCGAGAAATATCCCGATTGCGATTTTATCTCGTGGAACTTACCCACAGGGGAGAACTGCCCCGAATGCGGTAAGTATCTGGTGGAAAAAGGGCGTAAAAAACGGTAATTGCTTGTAGCGAATGCTTGTATGCAATTGAAGCGCCTGAAAAACCAGACGAAGA
>WQVZ01000092.1 GCA_009785595.1 Defluviitaleaceae bacterium
CCCTTGACAGAAATACAATCCTTTACATTACTATGTGTTTGTGTTAGATTTGATAAAAATGAATGGGGATGATGGCCAGCGGGAGAGTCTTGCAGAAATACTTGCAAGACGCCGAAGGGGCAAGTAGGTGGGCTGCCGAGCCACCCGCGAAACTCTCAGGCACAAGAACCGTTGGTACTACCCAACTCTGAAATCTGACAGAGAAATGGCATTTATGTCGTTTCTCTTTTTTGTTAAGATTTTGTTAAGGACGGGGGCGTATGAATACTATTTTGACCAACAACCCCGCTGTTGCAGGTAAATATCCAGATATTACGCGTTTCATAGAAACCGATGTTGCCGGGGTTTACAAGGCTGTACGGGATGCGGTGCACACTGGCGCACAGCTCGTAAGTCACCCCCTTAGTGGTAGCATCAAGCCCAACGAGTCGCCCTATAAAAGTGTGATAATAAATACAGGTCATGTCGGGCTTGATTACAAATCCCTTCAAATAATAGAAGACGCAATTAGCCTACTATCGCGGCTACCAGACAGGGGCCGCAACCATGTTGAATCAGTTTTGGATGATTTTCGCATAATAGACTTAGACCTTGTGGATTCTGGAATGCAAATATAAGGAGGTAATTCATGTACGACATCCTAATAGTTGGCGCAGGCCCAGGTGGCCTAACCGCAGGCATCTACGGTAGCCGTGCACGGCTCAAAACTGCCGTAATCGAGAAGGGTCGCCCAGGCGGCCAAGCAGCAACAACCATGGAAATGGAAAACTACCCCGGTTTCTTTGAGCACACAAGCGGCCCGGACGTTATGGATCAATTCCTGGCACATGCCAAACGCTTTGGCACAGAGGTAATTAAAGGCCAGGTAGTAGATTTGGAACTCGAAGGCGAGGTCAAAAAAGTCACCACCAGGTCTGGCGAAACATACGAAGCCAAAACAGTCGTACTTTCCCCAGGCGCACAGCCCCGCACCCTTGGTGTTAAAGGCGAAGGCCAACTGCGTGGCAAAGGCGTGTCTTATTGCGCCACCTGCGACGCAGATTTCTTTGAAGACCTGGACGTAGTGGTAGTAGGCAACGGCGACGCGGCCATTGAAGAGGCCATGTACCTGACCAAATTTGCCGAAAGCGTAACAGTTATAGTAATCCACGACGACGGCGTGCTTGACTGCAATAAAATGAGCACCGAAAAAGCCATGTCCAACCCTAAAATCAAGTGGATTTGGAACTCTGTGCTGGAAGAAATAATGGGCGAAGAGCTTTGCGAAGGCGTTAAAGTGAAAAATATCAAGTCCGACGAAGTTACCGAGCTTGATGTTAACGGCGTGTTTGTGTTTATAGGCTCTGTGCCAAATACAGACTTCCTGCAAGGCAAAGTCGAAATGGACAAAAACGGCTATATCATCACAAACGATCGCATGGAAACCAATATCCCTGGCGTGTACGCAGTTGGCGACGCACGTGTGAAGTACTTGCGGCAGGTAGTAACAGCGGCAGCAGATGGCGCTATTGCGGCGGTTGCGGTTGAGAAGTACCTAGAAGGGCATGTTGAAGGGCGGGTTACGCCTGAGCTATTAAGCAAGCTAAATAAGTAGTGAGCGTCGTTTTTGGTAAAAGCGGTCGCCTAGTACATTTAGTAGGTTTTGATGATAATGATAAAAGCGATCCACGCGGCATGGAGGCAGTATGTTTGATAAAATTATAGCTGATTTGCACGCACTGGGAGTCGGCCCTGACGACACCCTATTAGTCCATTCTTCCCTAAAATCAATGGGCTACGTAGAAGGCGGTGCCAAAACCGTAATCAAGGCACTCATTAAGGCCCTCTCAAATGGGACTTTACTATTTCCCGGCCTTAGTTACGAAACTGTGACCAAAGACAACCCACATTTCTCTGTAAACGAGACCCCAAGTTGCGTGGGCATTATCCCCGAAACATTTCGCAAATATCCCGGGGTAGTGCGTAGCGTTCACCCCACACATTCTGTGTGTGCAATAGGCGTGCACGCCGAAGAAATAACAAAAAACCACGCCCAAGACACAACCCCAATTGGCCCAAACTCGCCATTTAGGCTACTATGCAAATACGGCGGCAAAATCCTAATGCTGGGTTGCGGACTACGCCCCAACACCTTTATGCACGGCGTAGAAGAAGCCGCTGGCGTGCCATATCTGCTACAAAAAGACCCCATCAAAATGCATATCACAGATAACGATGGCAACACAACCCAGGCCCTGCACTACCGCCACAATTTTAGTGATTATACCCAACGATACGACCGAATAACAGAATGCTACAATGTCACCCAAGGCAGAATCCTGGAAGCGGATGCATATATAATAGACGCGGCCAAACTATGGGACGCCGCAAGCAAAAAAATGGCACAAGACCCATGGTTTTTTGTAGATAAAAAACATTAAGGAGGTAATCCAATGCTAGAACTAAACAAAGAAAACTTCGACGCCGAGGTGCTGGAAGCAGAAGGTCTAGTCTTCGTAGACTTTTGGAGCCCAAAATGCGAACCCTGCATGGCCCTGTTACCCGAAGTAGAAGCCTTTGCTGAAAAAAACGCAGGCCGGGCCAAATTCTGCAAGCTGGACACAGCAGGCAATAGACGCCTAGCCATTGCCCAAAAAGTAATGGGCCTACCCACACTGGTCTTTTACAAAAATGGCGAAAAAATCTTCAGCTTTGATAAAGAAGCAATAGAAGATGGCGGCATGGCGGCGGTAGA